>JBEKVP010000405.1:0-3204 GCA_049513935.1 Steroidobacteraceae bacterium | reverse complement strand
TGTCGAAAGGCATCGAGCGGTGAACGGCTCTGATGCTGCGAACCGCCCGCAGCACCGTGTGCCCTGCGCCGATGTTGCGAATGTGCGCTCCCGCCAGATCCCACTCGCCGGCGTGAGCCTCCTGATGCAAGGCGAAGACCTGCAGATCATGGTGAACCGAAAGCCGGTTGATCAAAGCCAACAGCGCCGGAATCACGCGGTTCTCTCCCGATCGGTCCACGCCTCCCGGTACCACCAGCGCGATGCGCATTCGATCTCGAGTCCCGGCCTATCGAGTTCGACCGGCAAGAAGCCATCGCAGGGCCTCGACCGCCTCGAGCGGATGCCGCCCTCTGCGCAGCTCGAACCCACCGAGGTCGGAAAGGCGCCCGGCGAATGTCGCCCACCCGGGTTGGCCGGCGGCGTACGTCTGGGCGTTCGCCAACCTCGCCAATAGAGTCGATTTCAACAGCGGCCGGAGAAGCGGGCCATCATGAGACTTTTGGGCCGAGAGGAAGACCACGGCGCCGATCCGCAGCGGGGAGGCGGCGAGTCGATAGCCGCCGTGCCGCAAGTCCAACTCGAATTTCTTGACTCCCGAGCGGCGCCGGATGACCGGCGAGTTGCGAATCGGCGCCGCATCGCTATCGCGCTCGATCCAGCGCAGAGAGTCGGCGCGTACGTGCAGAAAGTTTGCGATGCCCGTGGCGCGCAGCGTGTCCGGCGCGACAAAGACGGAGTCCTCCGACAGGAAGTCCAAGCCCTGCAGCAGGCACTGCAGGGCCACGGTCGATTTTCCCGCGCCGCTCGAACCCATCAGCAGAATCCCGTGCCCGCCTCGGCCCACACACGCCGCATGCAGCGACACCAACCCTTGCGTGCGTGCCGCGAGCGTAAACACTGCGAATTCGATCAGCTCGTAGCGGGTATGGTAGGGAAATCTCAGCATCTTCGGCGACACGACTACGAGCGCCGCCCGCTCCCGCGGCGAGACCACTACGAAGTCCGACGAATCCGTCGCACCGCCCAGGAAGCCCGCTGCGGAGAGGATGTTGAGCGGGGATGGCTCGAGCCGGCGCCTTGGACGCGGGCGCCCACCGGGACTGAGCAGCAACCCGACTCGAAGGCGCGGCACCACGGCGGACAGCCGATGCCGCGGCAAGCCCGCATAGGCAGAATCGACCAGACGCAGCAGCTCATGGCTGTTGGTCTCGAACCGAAACCGCCCGCCCAACAATTGCAACGGCCCGCGTACCATGCTCGCCGACCGCTCGCCGAACGGGTCGGCGAGTAAATCGGGTACCGTGGTGTGCTTATTGCGAGCCATGTAGCCTTCGTAGCATATCCGTAGGGCGGCACTGAGACATATCTAATCGACCGGCGGGTATGGTTATCCGCTGCTACTTGGTGTCGGCCGGCGCGATATCCCGGAAGCAACCCTCGATGGCGCTCGAGACGAACTGCGCGCCGGCTGATGACAGGTGATCGGCGTCCCGATAGAGCAGATTGCCGTCGGACTCATAGAGGCACGAGTCTTCGGGGCAAAGCAGGTCCTTGGGATCCACCGAGCGCAGCATTCCGCGTTGCTCGAGCGCACGGATATCGCGCTCCGGCTCCCGGTATTGCTGCAGGGCCTGCGTGCGGCTGAGCTCGAGGAAGTCCTCCGCGATCCGGCGTTTGCGCGCCACGCCGACTGCATTCGGCAAGTTGTATTTGAAGGTCGGCACGTCCAGCACGACGCATACGGAGCGATTGATCGAGCCCATTTGCCGCAACGTTTCGCGCAATCCCCTCGAGAAATTGGACTCTCCTGGAACGGCACCCGCATTCGGCTCCGGAATGAGATCCGCATCCGCATCGATCCAGTGCCCATTCAGTATCAGCACGCGAGGGTCGAGTCGTCGAACCGCTTGCGCGACGGCGGCGTTGAACCCCGCGCACCCGGCGCGCGTCCCCTCGTGCTCGGCTCTGCTCGTGATGCCGAGCAAAGGCCTGCACGATGAACGGATCGCGAAGTAAAGCCGCACATGATGGGAGATTGCCAGCGTCCGGTAGACTGCCATCAGTGCCATCGCATGACTATCGCCCCAAACCACGGCCCGTGCCGCGCTGTTGTCGCGGGGCCCGAAGCTGCACAGAGCGCCGGAGGCAATCTGATCGAGCGGCAGGTTTACGCATCCCGACAAGAAGGCGTTGTCGAGAAGCCACTTGCCCCCCTGGGCTCTCACCTCCGGTGGAAACCGCCGCGGAAGCCCGTCCGATTTCCACAGCGCTACGCCCACCGAGAACATGACCGTATTCGCGATGAGCGCCGCCGTCAGGAACGAACGGCTGGATGCGAGGAACGCCCGGGTCCGTATCGGCACTTCGATCCACTTCCAGCTTGCGACGGCGAGGGCGTAAATACAGCCGATCAGCACGACCAGCGCGAAGGGGCCGATATCGCGGATGTTGTAGTAACGGTAGAGCACGAGCGCCGGAAAGTGCCACAGATAAAGCGAGTAGGAGATCAATCCGGTGAACACCAGCGCTCGTACCGACAGCAACTTGCCGACCACGGTCTTCTGCTGGCGCCCGGTGTGGATCAATATCGCCGATGCCGCGCACGGCGCCAGCGCGTACACCCCGGGGTATGGCGTGGTGGGCGTATACAGGAAGCACGCCAATCCCAGGGCGATGAGGGCCCCTATCGCAAGCAGCTCATTGAGAAGCCGGGGTGGCGCCGAGCGCTGCGCGCTGGTGGCGAGCGCTGCGCCGAGCAGAAGTTCCCACCCTCGCGATGGCGCGAGGAAGTAATTGGCCGCAGGAGCATGGTGTGAACCCCAGACGCAAACGGCAAACGATGGCACCGCGAGCGCAATGAGCGCGCTCGTCCGATAGCGGGGAAGGTACTTGCAGATGAGCCAGAAGGTTACTGGATAGACCAGATAGAACTGCTCCTCGATCGCGATCGACCAGAAATGCGTGATCGGAACATGCGCCATTTCGCTTTGGAAATAGCCGACTCCTTCCATCCACACGGCGATGTTTGTCCCGAGCACCGATGTTGCGGCAAGGTAGGTCCCAAGTCGCGCGAGGTCCCACGGCAGGAGAATGGCAACCCCTGCGAGCGCGACGGTCAGGGAGGTCACGCACAGTGCGGGGAATATCCGTCTGGCACGTCGAATATAGAAATCCCTGAGCCGCAAACCCTGCGTCGGCGCCGCAGATCCCGCGAGCAACTGG
>JBEKVP010000404.1:0-3227 GCA_049513935.1 Steroidobacteraceae bacterium | reverse complement strand
ACCGTGGGCGGCCACCGTTACCGTGTGCGCTCGGTGGAGAACGTCGTCGCCGAGATGAAATGGGCGAAGGAGGCTTTCCCTCAGGTCAAGGAATTCTTCTTCGACGATGACACGCTCACCGACAATCTGCCGCGGGTCGAGGCCTTGGCCAAGGAACTCGGCAAGCTCGGCGTGACCTGGTCGTGCAACGCCAAGGCGAACGTTCCGCGCAAGACGCTCGAAGTGATGAAGGACAACGGGCTGCGGCTCCTGCTGGTCGGATATGAATCCGGCAACCAGCAGATCCTGTTCAACATCAAGAAGGGCATGCGGGTGGAGTTCGCCCGGCGCTTCTCCAAGGACTGCCACGAGCTCGGCATCGTGATCCACGGCACGTTCATTCTGGGACTCCCGGGCGAGACCCGCGAGACCATCCAGGAGACGCTGGATTTTGCGAAGGAGATCAATCCGCATACGATTCAGGTCTCGCTCGCAGCCCCATATCCCGGAACATTCCTCTACCGGCAAGCCAAGGAGAACGGCTGGCTGTACAACGAGGAGACCGATCTTCTGACGCAGGAAGGTACCCAGATCGCGCCGCTCAACTACCCGCATCTGAGCCACACCGAGATCTTCAAGTCGGTCGAGGATTTCTACAAGAAATTCTATTTCCGTCCGTCGAAGATCGCCTCCATCGTCGCCGAGATGATCGCGAGCCCCGAGATGATGAAGCGCCGGCTGCGCGAGGGGGTCGAGTTCTTCCGCTTCCTGCACACGCGCAAGGACTCTGCGTGAGACGCTTGATCCTCGTTGCGGACGACTTCGGCGCAGCCGCCGAGGTCAACGAGGCGGTCGAGGCGGCACATCGCGCCGGCATCCTCACCGCCACGAGTCTCATGGTCGGAGGCGCGGCGGCGGCCGATGCGGTGGCGCGCGCACGGCGCATGCCCTGCCTCCGCGTCGGATTGCATCTGGCGATTGTGGAAGCCCGGCCGACGCTGCCAGCCTCGGCCGTGGGCAGTCTTCTGAACGCGGACGGCTATCTCCGATCGGACATGGCTGCGCTGGGCGCAGCTCTCGCCGTGAGCCCGCGCGCGCGACGCGAGCTCGCGGCCGAGATCGGCGCGCAATTCGAGGCATTCCGAGCCACCGGCCTCAAGCTCGATCATTGCAACGCGCACAAGCATTTTCACCTGCACCCGGTGATCGGCCGGCTGATCGCCGAGATCGGCAGCCGTTTCGGCCTGCGCGCCGTTCGCGTGCCCCTCGAGCCGGTCCGAGTGCTGCGTCAGATCGAGCCGCGCACGCCATGGATCGGCTCGCTCGCCATCGCGCCCGCGGCGCTGTGGTTGAGGCGCCGCGTGCGCGCGGCGGGCTTGCTCGCCGCCGATCGCGTTTTCGGGCTGCAGTGGTCGGGACAGATGACGCGGCAGCGTCTGACGGCGCTGATCGAGCGGCTCCCGGAGGGTCTCACCGAGATCTACCTTCACCCGGCCTGCGGGCCCTATGAGGGCAGCGCGCCGGGTTACCGCTACCGCGATGAGCTCGAAGCGCTGCTCGCACCCGAGGCTCGCGCGGCCTGTGCTGCCGGCGCGATCGAGACGGGCGGATTTTTGGATTTCCTCGACCGCGGGCATACGCGCCAGCCGGTCGCTTTGCGGATGCAAGAGGAGGCGCCGTGAGCACCTCGCTCGAGCCGCTGTCCGGATCGGATGCCCGGGACACCTGGCCCGACGGGCCGGTCCGCCGGGGGAGCGAAGCGCACAAAGTGCTTTTCTGCCGCGCGCTGCTCGATACCTTCAATCCTTACAAGCCGGCCGTCATCGACTGGCCCGCACTCGATCCCGACGCGCGCGACCGTCTCGTGACGCTCCCCATCTGGGACATCGCGGTGCAGACCGAGGGACGCGCGCGGCTCAACGTAGCGTCCTATGCCGCCATGGTCTCGGACCCGTTGCTCAAGAAAGCCATCGAGCTCAACGCCTTCGAGGAGGGACGGCACAAGCACGTACTCTCGAACCTCGTGGCGGCGTACGGCATCAGGCTTGCGCCCGAGCCCGAGTACAAGCTGCAGGGCGACCCGGAATGGGCATTCATGGTGACGGGCTACAGCGAGTGCATCGACAGCTTTTTTGCCTTCGGACTGTTCGAGTCGGCGAGGCGATCCGGGTTCTTCCCGGAGGCGTTGGTCGACACGTTCGAGCCGGTCATGCAGGAAGAGGGACGGCACATTCTGTTCTTCGTCAACTGGGCCGCGTGGCACCGGCGCACGATGCCACTGTGGCGGCGTCCTTTTTTCGAGCTCAAGGTGCTGGCGGTGTGGCTGTTTCTCATCTGGGAGCGCATCGGCATCGCGCGCGACGTGGGCAGCGGCGTGCAGGACAACAATTTCACCGTGACCGGGGCCAAGCAGATCGGTGCCGATATCAACGTCGCCCAGCTGATCGACCTCTGCCTGTCCGAGAACAGCCGGCGCATGAGCCGCTATGACGGGCGCTTGCTGCGGCCACTTGCGGTTCCGGCCCTGGCACGGTTAGCGCGGCGCTTTCTGCGGCATTGAGAGGCGGCTTAGCCTGGCAAGGCAGTTTCGTCGAGTGAAGATACGCGTCGTCATCATCGGGATTCTGGGGCTCTGCCTTGCCCTGTACCTCGTCCTCTACGTGGGCTTGGGCGCCGTGGTCTCCTCCGCCGCCGCCATCGGATGGGGTGGCTTCGCAAGCCTGTGCCTGTACTCGTTGAGCTTATTCCCGCTCCTGGGAGCCGCCTGGTACGTGTTGTTGCCGGCCTCCGCCCGCGCCGACATGCGGGTTCTGGTGTGGGCGCGGATGGTTCGAGACTCCGCGGGCGATGTGCTGCCGTTCTCTCAGTTCGGCGGCATCGTGCTCGGCGCCCGCGCGGCGATACTGCATCGCGTTCCGTCCGCCTTGGCGTTCGCCTCAACCATAGTCGATGTCACCACGGAGCTGCTGGCGCAGATCGCCTACATCGCGATCGGTGTCGCGATATTGATCGCGCGCGCCCCGCGAACCTCTTTCGCCGCATCGGTCACGAGAGTCGTGGTGATCGGGTTCGTGCTCGCCGTCACCGGCGGCGCGCTGTTCGTCTTCTTGCAGCGCTTCGGCCACGGGATGACCGGCAGGCTCGCGACGCGCCTGCTGCCCCGCGCTCTCGCCTCGACGACCGCAATCACCGATGCGCTCGATGCGATCTATGCATCGCGTGCGCGCGTCGCGCTGTCGGCGTCGATT
>JBEKVP010000403.1:0-3228 GCA_049513935.1 Steroidobacteraceae bacterium | reverse complement strand
GCCGCCGTCATGGGCGCGCTAGCTCTGCGCGGCACGGTGTGTGCGCCGCATCTCGAGCCGAAACCCGGGCTTCTCGACCACGATGCTGGCGAGATCCTTGCGCGCGGTGAGCATGCGGATGAGCTCAATCGCCGGCCGCCCCGATGGGTCGTAATGGCGCGCGGCGGGAGCCGCGGACAGCATCGCGTCGACCTGCGCGGCCGGCATCGTGGCGCGCAGCAGGAATTCCTCGTCCGGCACCTGTGAACCGAAGCGGGTCCGAAGGTCCGCGAGCGACTGCATCGGCGGTTCCGCGCGCAGCTCACGCGTGCGCGGCAGCGATTCGATGCGCTCCATGACTCCGGGGTCGATCGGCACATTGGGCCTGCCGAAGCGCCCGAGCGCGTAGCGGATGACCTCGTCGGGGACCACGCTGTAGCGTTCCCGGCGGGTGACGTTCATGACGGCCTGGGTCATGACCATTTGTGCGAACGGAGTCATGACGATGGGCCAGCCGAGCTCCTGGCGCACCCGGCCGACCTCTTCGATCACCGCCGCTTCAAGGTGCGCGAGCCGGCTCTCGGCCAGATGGCGGCGCATCGTCCCGACCATGCCGCCGGGCAGCTGGTGATGAAGATAGTTCGCATCAAATCCCTGGGGCGCTCCAACGGGGAGGCCGTCGGCCTCCGCGAGCCGTGTGAAGTAGGCTGCCACCTCGGCCAGCGCCTCGGTATCGACCGGCACCGTGTGACCGAGCGCGCGCAGATTCGCGACCACGCGCTCGGCGCGTGGATTCGAGATGCCGTCGCCGAGGGCGCCTGCCGCACACTGCACCGCGCAAACCCCATGCTCCGGCGCGTCGAGGTAGGTGAGTTCGCCCAGACCAATCGTGCCATGCGAGTGCAGTTCGAGCGGCTTGGCACCGAGCTCAGACTTGATCGCCGGCAGGAGCGTCGCCGCGCGCTTGGTCGAGAGCAGTCCGCCGGGATCTTTGAGGTACACGGCATCGACGTCCGGACTCGCGGCAAGCCGTCGTGCACGGTCCGCGTAGTGAGCATCGTCATGGATCGGACTCAGGGTGAACACGAGCGCCGCAATGACGTACTCGCCGCCGGCCCGCTTCACCATCCGCGCGCAGGCCACATTGGCGTCGGCATCGTTCATGGGGTCCGCCAGACAGAAGCGCCGGATGCCGTTACGCGCGAGCGTTCGGAATGCGAGCGCCATGAAATCGGCGCTGGCGGTCTCCCATGAGATGAAGCGGAAGCCCGTCGACATGAACTGCAGCGGCGTATTCGGCGTCGCCGCCGCCATCAGCCGGATGCGCTCCCAGGGGTTCTCGCGCTTGTATCGGACGGCTACGCCCATGTGCGTCGACGTCGTAAAGTCAATCGCACGAAAGCCGACCCGGTCCATTACGGGTGCGATGGTGAGCGAACGTGCGGTATCGACGCCGAGGGCGGCCCACAGGCTCTGGTTGCCATCCCTGAGGGAGGTATCCACGATCTCGACGTTGGCCATATGCGGTCCTCCGGTATGTTATGCCGCACGCGCGAGCAGCCGCGCGACGTAGCCTGTGTCGACGCCGCCGGCCGCGAACTCCGGGTCGGCGAGCAATCGTGCGTGGAAGGCGAGATTGGTCGCGACGCCGGCGACGCGAGTCTCGGCGATCGCCCTGCGCATGGCCGCGAGCATCCCGGCCCGGTCGGGTGCGCGCACGATGATCTTGGCGAGCAGCGAGTCGTAATACGGCGGCACGTGGCAGCCCGCTTCGATGTGCGTATCGACGCGTACGCCCGGTCCTGCCGGCCAGGACACCTCACTGACCACGCCAGGGCTCGGAAGGAAATCGCGGGCCGGATCTTCGGCGTTGATGCGGCATTCGAGCGCGCAGCCTTCAGCATGGATGTCCGACTGGGTGCGCCCCATCCCGGCGCCCTCGGCGATCGCGATCTGGCGGGCGACGATGTCGATGCCGGTCACCGCCTCGGTGATCGGGTGCTCGACCTGGATGCGGGCGTTCATCTCGAGGAAGTAGAACGCACCACCCTCGAGGTCGACCAGGAACTCGACCGTACCGGCGCTACGGTACGACAGGCGCCGCGCGACGCGCAGCGCCGACTCGTGCAAACGCTGACGCAGCGCCTCCGGCAGCCCTGGTGCCGGCGTTTCTTCGACGAGCTTCTGGTAGCGCCGCTGGACCGAGCAGTCGCGCTCGCCCAGGTGCACGACGCCACCCGCGCCGTCCCCCAGCACCTGCACTTCGATGTGACGGCTGTCGGGCACGTATCGCTCGAGATACATGCGCGCATCGCCAAATGCCGCGCCGGCCTCCGCCGCCGCGAGCTCGATGGCGGCGGGGAGGTCGGCGAGCCGGTCGACGCGTTTCATGCCGCGGCCGCCGCCTCCACCTACCGCCTTGAGAAGCAGTGGCGCGCCGATGGTCCGTGCCAACGACTGCGCCGCGGCGAGCGACCCGACCGCGCCGCCCGGTGCCACGGGAACATCTGCGGCCGCGGCTTCTTCACGTGCCCGCAACTTGTCCCCGACTGCCTCGATCTGAGCGGCGGTCGGCCCGATGAACACGATGCCATGCCGCTCGCAGAGCCGCGCGAGGCTCGCTCGCTCGGAGAGAAATCCGTAGCCCGGATGAATCGCGTCCGCGTGGGTACCGAGCGCGGCCTGAACGATCGTCTCGGCCCGCAGATAGCTGTCCGCGGGGCGCGACGGTCCGATGCAGACCGCGCGATCGGCGAGCCGAGCGGGCAGCGAGCCGCGATCGGCTTCGGACACGGCGAGCACGGACTCGATGTCAAGTTCGCGGCAGGTACGGATGATGCGTCGCGCGATTTCGCCGCGATTGGCGATCAGTATGCGGCGGATGGCCATGGCTAATCGACCCGCGACACTCGCAGCAGCGCTTCTCCGTACTCGACCAGAGCGCCGTCGCGGGCAAGTATCTGCGCGATCCGCCCGCGCGCACCGGCACGCACGGTGTTCATGAGTTTCATGACCTCGAGGATGCCGATCACCGTATCCGGTTCGACCTCGGATCCGATCTCGACATAGGGCGGCGCGCCGGGCCGCGGCGCGCGGTAGAACGTGCCGAGCAAAGGTGCGGTGACGGTGTGCTGCCCCGCGTGGTCAGCGCCCGGCACGACGACCGGGCTCGTGGGTTCCGCACCGGCAGCCGCAACCGCCGGGGGCGGCTCGGCCGATGAGGCGATCCTAGTGGTGGGATCGGTGCTG
>JBEKVP010000402.1:0-3242 GCA_049513935.1 Steroidobacteraceae bacterium | reverse complement strand
AGCTTCGGTCGGATCAGGAACCCTCGTCGGGTTGCCGTCCTCATGATACCCCTTGCACGTCTAGAACCGTAGATCGTGGGTTATCCCGCCACCGCCCGGTCGGACATAAGCTGGCGACACGCGCGCTACCGGGGCGCGACCCGGCACTGCCATCGGGCGTCCCGGACCTCGATCTCGTCTACGGCCGGATCAGAAATCCGCTGCCGTTTCGCTGATCCAGCCGACGAGGTGCTCGCTGTACACACGCTCGACGAGCAGCAGGAATTCGCCCGCGCGAACGCTGAGCGCCAGCACCGGCAATTCCGCGAAACGGCCGGCGCGCGCCTCGCCGGGCGCTGGGATCGAGCCCGCCGAGCCGATGCGCTCGAGCACATCGCGAGCGCGCGCACCGCTGATTTGCCACGCCCATACGCCGCCCGTCTGATCCACCAGGTACCCCGCCGAACGATCCGCGGCCGCGCTGTTCGCGACCGCGGCGAACGCTGCGCCGTCCGCTGTCATAATCACAGTCTCGGTGGGACTGCGCCAGGCGAGAATGAGCTCCCCGGCCGATTGCGCGCTCGGATACCGCACTGCCGCGAGCGGCCCGGGCAGCGAGCCGCCGGCGACGCTTCGAAGGTTTGCGGCGAGCGGTGCCACGTCGAAGTAGCGCAGCGAGCCGATGTACCACTCGCGCTTCGGCTCGACGGCCAAGCCCGAGGCGCTGAATCCCGCCGCTCGAGGCACGCTGCTAGCCACGCAGTCGCTCCCCTTTAGGATCGATGAACGGCCCCTTCACCACTACGGCGTCGACGCCCGTGCCCAGATGATGCACTTTGACCCGCTCGCCGACCCGCTCGAAGCCGCGCGAGAGCATGCCGAGCGCGACCGGCACGCCCAGCTCCGGGCTGCGATAGCTCGAAGTCACGTGACCTTCGGTCAAGGTCGGCGGCGGCGCTGCCGCAATCTGACCGCCGACCGGCAGCCGAGTGCGCCCGTCGGCGGGCGACAGGGCGACCAGCTGCAAGCGCGCGGGGTCGCGCGCCGCGGGACGCGAGAGCGAGCGGCGTCCAACGAAATTCGCTTGCTTGCGGAGGGTCGCGCGCGCGAGCCCGATGTCACCGGGCAAGGTGGTGCCGTCGGTGTCCGTGCCGATATGGATGAAGCATTTTTCGGTACGAAGAATCTCCAGCGCCTCGATGCCGTAGGGGACGGCCTGGAATTCCGCGGCGCGCGTCCACAGCCGCGCGAGCAGCGCGCTCACGCGATCGGCGGGTACGTTGATCTCGTAGCCTAGCTCGCCGCTGAAGCTCGCGCGCAGCATGCGGACCGGCGCGCCCTCGAAACTCCCCTCGCGCATCGTCATGTGCGCCATCGAGCTCGGCGAGAAGCGCTCATCGAAGCCGACCGATGCCAGCCAGCGCCATGCTTTCGGCCCCGCCACCGTGACGTTGCCGAAGCGCGAGGTCACGGGCGTGATCAGTACCTTGAGCCGCGTGTACTCGCACTGCAGCCACTCCTCGAAGGCCGCCGCGGTACGTTCGACGCCCGCGCTGGTGGTATTCACCCAGAAGTGATCCGGTGCCAGCCGCGCGACGATGCCGTCATCGACCACGATCCCGTTTTCGTTGAGCAAGATCCCGTAGCGCGCCTGTCCTACCGCGAGCGTGGACATCGTCCCGACGTACATGAGATCGAGAAACTGCGCCGCATCGGGTCCAAAGATCTCGAGCTTGCCGAGCGGCGAGCCGTCGAGCAGTCCCGCGTGGCGGCGCACGGCACCGGCTTCGCGTTGCGCCGCGGATTCGAGCTCCTCGCCCGGCAGCGGATACGCGGCTGGCCGGTACCAGTTCCCGAACTGCTCGAACAACGCGCCGCGCTCGCGGTGCCAGCCCTCATCGGGCAAGCGCTTCAGCGGCCGATAAAGCGCGCCGCGGCGCCGGCCCACCAAGAGTCCCAACGTCACGGGTGCAAACGGCGGGCGGAACTTGGTCGTGCCCACTTCCGAAGGATGGCGGCCAGTATATTCCCCCATCAGGACGAGCGCGTTGATGTTGCTGGTCTTGCCCTGGTCCGTGCCCATGCCGGTGGTGGTGTAGCGCTTCAGATGCTCGACCGCGCGGTAGTTCTCGCGCGCGGCGAGGCTGATATCGTCCGCCGTCACGTCGTTTTGCAGGTCGACGAATTGCTTTCCCTTCCCGGACCGCGCCAGCGTCGCGGGCAAAGCTCGGCCGGCGCCGCCCACCGGCGCCGCAGGCGAAGGCGCGCCCCGCGCGAGCGCCTCGCCGACCTCTGCCGCATGCTCGAGCGCCGCATCGCGGGCGAAGACTCCTGCGCACGCCCCGACGCTCGACAATCCGGGCGCAACGCCGTCCGGGACGAACATGGATGAGTCGTTGAGCCAGCGCAGCTTGCCGCCCGCCTGCGAGTGCAGATGCACTGCCGGTGCATACCCGGCGGCGCTCAAGATCGCGTCGCATTCGAGCTCGACGCGCGCCCCGCCGGCGCTCACGAGGGTGCAGCCGCGCACGGCCCGCCGCCCGGAAACGCCCACGATGCCCGCCTGTAGAAACACTTGCAGTTCCCCGGACCCCGCCGCGGCTGCGGCCGCGTCGGCGTCGACATCGGCCCGAGCGCGCCGGTCGATGAGCCCGATCACGTTCACTCCGGCGGCGCGGAGCGACTCGGCGACCCGAAAGGCCGAGTCGCTGTTCGCAGCGATGACCACACGCCGCCCGCAAGCGACGCCGAAGGCGCGCGCGTACTTGTCGGCTGCGCCCGCGAGCATGACGCCCGGCCGATCGTTGTTCGGAAAGATCATTGGGCGCTCGAAAGCGCCGGCCGCCGCGACAATGTGCCGCGCGCGAATCTTCCACAACCGCTCGCGTAGGTATCCCGCACTCGCGGCGCCGCCCGGCACGGGCGCCGGCATCGCTTCGCCGAGCGATTCGCTCGCGCACACGAGGTTATGATCGTAGACGCCGAACGCGAGGGTGCGCGCGAGCAGGCGCACGCCCTGCGCCGCGGCCGCATCGAGCAGTCGTCCCACCTCGGGATCGCCGCGCCATCCGAGCACGCCCCCGAACATGGAGCCGCTCGTCACGAGGAGCGTGCGCGCGCCCGCCTTGGCGGCGGCCGCAGCCGCGGTCAGGCCGGCCACGCCGCCGCCGATCACCAGCACGTCGGCCTCGGCGGTGATCTCCTCGTAGCGATCCGGATCGGGTTTTTTGGGCGCGCGCCCCAATCCGGCCATGCGCCGGATC
>JBEKVP010000401.1:0-3248 GCA_049513935.1 Steroidobacteraceae bacterium | reverse complement strand
CTCGAGAGCGTCGGGCATGCGCGCATCACGACCATCGAGGGCATCGGCGCGAGCGAGATCGGTAGAAAGGTGCAGGAGCGGTGGCTGGCGTTGGATGTGCCGCAGTGCGGGTATTGCCAGGGCGGGCAGATCATGTCGGCCACCGCGTTGCTCAGCCGTACGGCGAAACCCGAGGATGCGGACATCGATGCCGCGATGTCCGGGAATCTCTGCCGCTGCGGCTGCTACGTGCGCATCCGCAGCGCGATCCGGCACATCGCCGATTCTGAAAAGGCTTAAGGAGCGGCCATGGCCATGACTCCGACCGATCTTGGTTCCGTGCGGTCGCGCCGCGAGTTTCTAGCGGCGGGCGTCGCCGCAGGCGGCGGGCTGTTTCTGGCAGCCACCCTGCCATGGCCAGGCAGCATTGCCCGGGCCGCCGACACCGAGGCGGACGCTGCCGCCGGAGCGGCGTATCCCATCACGATGTACGCGCGCATCAGTCCGTCGGGAACGGTCACCATCGCGGCGCCGAATCCGGAAATGGGGCAGGGCACCAAAACTGCGCTGCCGATGATCTTCGCGGAGGAGCTCGACGTCGCCTGGAAGGACGTGGTCATTGAAATGGCCGACTATCAGGGGGGCAAGATGGGCAGCCAGTCCTCGGGCGGCAGCTATTCGACCCCTGCCCATTGGCTGCCCTTGCGCAAAGCGGGCGCCGCGGGCCGCCGGATGCTGGTTGCGGCGGCGGCGCAGCGCTGGGGCGTGCCCCTCGAGGAATGCTCGGCCGCCGACAGCGTCGTGCGCCACGCAGCGAGCGGCCGCTCGCTCACTTATGGCGAGCTCGCCGCAAGCGCGGCGAGGCAGCCGCTGCCGGATCCGGAGACGGTCGCGCTGAAAGACGAGTCGGCATTCAAGATCATCGGACGATCGGTCGTCGATCCAGACAAGGCGCGTATCGTCGTAGGCCGCCAGCAATTCGGCATCGACGTCAAGGTCGATGGGATGAAGTACGCGGTGTTCCAGAAGGGCCCGGTGTTCGACGCCGAGGTCAAGGGCGCCAACCTGGATGAGATCAAGGCGATGCGCGGCGTGAGCCACGTCTTCGTGCTCGAAGGCGCGCAGCGGCAACTCGAGGTCGCACCGGGGCAACCCGGCGGCGGAATCGACGACGGCTTGCGCGGCGGCGTCGCGATCGTCGCGGACAGCTGGTGGCGGGCGCAGAAGGCGCGGCGCGAGCTCAAGGTGGAGTGGGAGGAGGGAGCGCACGCCGCGGATTCCTCCGCCGGATTCGAGCAGGCGGCGCGCGCGCTGCTCGCCAAGCCGGCCGAGGCCGTCGTGCGCAGCGACGGGGACCCGGATCGAGCGCTCGAGAGCGGCGCGAAAGTGGTTCGCGCCTCTTATTCCTATCCGTTCATCGCGCACGTGCCGATGGAGCCGCAGAATTGCGTGGCCTCCTACAAGGACGGCTCCGTTGAGATCTGGGCACCGACGCAGAACCCGGGCGCGGGTCAAAAAGGCGTGGCCAAAGCGCTCGGAATCGATCCCGAGCGCATTACCATTCACATGATCCGCTGCGGCGGAGGCTTCGGGCGCCGCCTCGCGAATGACTACATGATCGAGGCCGCGGTGATTTCCAAGGAAGTCGGTGGCCCGGTCAAGGTGCTGTGGACGCGCGAGGACGAGATCCAGCATGATTTTTATCGGCCGGGCGGCTACCACGATCTGTCGGCGGCGTTGAGCGGGGACGGGAAGCTCATCGCGTGGGTCAATCATTTCGCCGGATTCGCGCGCAACGAGTACTTCGCGCGGTCAGCCGTTCCGGGCGCAGACTCCTTTCCGGCCGGCTTCGTACCGAATTACGCGCTCAGGACCTCGCGCATCTCGTTCAATGTGCCGATTGGCCCGCTGCGCGCGCCCGGCGACAACGCCCACGCCTGGGTGTTCCAATCGTTCCTGGATGAGATCGCGCACGCGGCCGGCCGTGATCCGATCGAGTTCCAGCTCGATCTGCTCGCAACTCCGCTGCCCGGTGAGGGCGCGGGCAAGGGCGGCAACTCCTTCGGGCCGGGACTCATTGCGCCGCGCATGATCGCGGTGCTCGAGCGTGTCCGCGAGATGTCGGACTGGAAGTCGCGGCGGAGCCTGCCGAAGGGCGAAGGGCTAGGTGCCGCGTGCTATTTCAGTCATCTGGGTTATGTGGCCCAAGTGCACAAGGTCGCCGTGCACGAGGACGGCACGGTCACGCCGTTGCATGTATGGGCGGCCGTCGATGTCGGGAGCCATATCGTCAATCCGACGAACGCCGAGAATCAGGTCCAGGGCTCCATTCTCGACGGTATCTCTGCGGCCCTCGGCCAGAAGATCACGTTCGAGCGCGGCCGCGTCGCCCAGAGCAACTACCACGACTATGCGCTGCTGCGAAACAAGCGCATTCCGCCCATGCACATCGAGTTTATGAGGACGAATCATGCGCCGACGGGGCTCGGCGAGCCGGCGTACCCCTCGGCGCTTCCCGCCTTCTGCAATGCCATCTACGCGGCCGGCGGACGGCGCGTACGCAAGCTCCCGATCGGCGTGGCGGCCAAGCAGAACGCGCCCGTGCGCGCCTAGCGTCCGCTGCGTCCGCCGCGCACGCTGCCGCGCCTGGCTACACCCTGAGCCGCGCGGAGTTGCGCCACTCGATGGACACGATGACGAGTCCGCTCAAGCCGATGAGCAGTGCGCCGCTGAGTACGAAGACGTCGGGGGCTTCGCCCCAAACGAGGTATTGGAGCAGGAACGCCCAGACGAGGCTCGTGAACTCGAGGGGCGCGATGGTCGAGGCGGATGCTCGACGCAGCGCCTCGAAGACCAGGAACTGAGCGGTCGCGCCCGCGAGCGACAGCGACACCAGGATCAGCCAGTCCTCGATCGAGGGCGTCTTCCAGACCCACGGCAACATGATGCCGGCGAGGATGAAGAAGCCGAGGTTGGTCATCACCATGTTCACGCTGGTCGGCTCTGCCAATTTGGTGAGCCGGATGAGGATCGTGGAGATCGACCAGAGCGCCGCGGCCGCGAGCGCCATCAGGATCGGTCCGGTGGCGCTCAAGCCGGGGCGGCAGGCGATGACGACGCCGACGAAGCCCACGAACACGGCAAGCCAGCGCCCGGCGCTTACCTGTTCGCGCAGGATCGGCCCGGCCATGAGCGCGACCAGGATGGGGGAGCCGAAGTAGATCGTGACCAGCTCCCCCAGGGCGAGATAGCGCGCGGCGGAATAGTAC
>JBEKVP010000400.1:0-3271 GCA_049513935.1 Steroidobacteraceae bacterium | reverse complement strand
TCCCGCGATGGGAACCGATCGGAGCAGGCCGCGCACGATCTGCGGCATCAAACGATTGACGCCGAGCACCTCCGCCGAGGCGACCGGGCGCGATAGCAGATAGCCCTGCAAGTACATCTCGCGGTGCGCGGCGAGCCAGCTGAATTGGCTCTCGCGCTCCACCCCTTCGGCCGTGACTTCGATGTCCAGATCGTCGCACAGCTGAATGAGGGCGAGGGTGATGGCCGCGGAGCGCGCGTTGGTGTCGATGCCGGCGATCAAAGTGCGGTCCAGCTTGATGCGCGACAGGGGAAGCTGCTCGAGGGATGCGAACGAGGAGTAGCCCGTGCCGAAGTCGTCCAGTGCGATCGCGACGCCGAGCGAGCGCAGCAGGCGCAGCGAGTCGATGGTCGCAGCGCCCGTCTGCAGCACCGACTCGGTCAACTCGAGCTCGATGCAGCGCGGCGGGAGCCGGTATTCGCGCAGCAGGTTGCGCACGCCCTCGCCGAACCGGTTGTCGAGCAGCTGCCGCGGCGACACGTTGATCGCGATCTTGACGTCCGGCCACAGGCCGCGGTGCCAATGCGACGCCGCTTCGATCGCGCGCCGGAGCACCCAGTCGCCGAGCTCGACGATGAGACCCGATTCCTCGGTCACGGCGAGGAATTCGTCGGGCGTCGCGAGCCGCCCGTCCGGCAACCGCCAGCGCACCAGCGCCTCCACCAAGCCGACTTCCAACGTCTCGAGGTCGACCTCCGGCTGGAACACGAGCTCGAACTCATCGTGCTCGAGCGCGCGGCGAATCCCTTGCTCGGTGGTGAACTTGCGCGTCGCGGTCTCGCGCAGCTCCGGGGTGAACATGGCGAGCTGGTTGCGTCCGAGCGCTTTGGCGCGGAACAGCGCGGCGTCGGCGGCGCTCAGCAGCTCCTCGGCGCTGGTCTCGTCCTCGGGATACAGGCTCGCGCCGATGCTCGCGCTCACGGTCACCTCGCGTCCCTCGACGCGCAGGGCTTGCTGAAAGGCCTCGACCAGCCTGCGGCCCGCCTCATGCGCATCGTGCGGCGAGAGCACTTCCTCGTGCACGACGGTGAACTCATCGCCCCCCAATCGCGCCGCGAAACCGAAGCTCTGGGCAGTCTCCTCCAGCCGCTGCCCCACGCTGATCAAGACGCGGTCCCCGAAGGCGTGGCCCATGCCGTCGTTGAGATTCTTGAAATTGTCGAGATCGATGAAGAAGACCGCCACTCCGCAGTCGGATTGCTCGGCCCGCCGCAACGAGCGGTTCAGGAGCACGAAGAACTGGCGCCGATTCGCGAGCAGGGTGAGCGGATCGTGCTCGGCGAGATGCTGAAGCTGGCGCGTGCGCTGCTCGACCTGCGACTCGAGATGCTGCCGGTAGTCATGGGTGATATCGCGAGCCGACTTGAGCTGGGCCGCCATGCGATTGAACGCGACCGCCAGCGTGTCGAGCTCCTTCAGCCCGCCGCGAGGCACGCGCACGTCGAGGCCGCCCGCGAGCTTGCCGGTCGCATCGAGCATGCCTTTCACCGGTATCAAGATGCTGCGGACCGTCCATACCGAGACTGCCAGCAGGACGAGGAGCACCGCGGCGGTGATGGCCGCAACCGCGGCGCGTCGATCGGGATCGGACGCCGTGCTGATCGTCGTCGTGGTGACGGCCCCGATCACCGGGGAGGCGAGCGCCGGAGCGGGCAGCGTCGGGGCCGCGACCGCAGGGGCGCGCGGGACCGGATGCGCGGCGGCAGGGGGCTGCACGTAGGGAACCTGATCGATGAGACGCGCGCGCGCGGCCGCAAACTTCTCGGCGCTATCGCGGCTTTGAGCGTAGCCCGCGGCGATCGATTGGCGCAGCTCCGCGATGCGCGACAGATCCTCGTGCATGCGCCGCATCCACTCGGGCCCTTCCGAGCGGCTGAGCCCGCTCTCCTTCAGGCGCAGCGAACTCGCTAAGGCCGACTCGGCGCCCGCCACCGCGTCGAGGGCGCTCGTATCCTCGGCGCCGCCGGCGACCGCGTTCGAGAGGGCGGCGACTCGGCGGCGCAAATCCTCGATCTCCGCGTGCAGCCGGAGCAGCGATTCGCGAGCGAAGACGTGGCCGAAGAGCTTCCACGCGCCATCGAGGGACACGGTGATGCGCCCGTCCATCGCCTCGACTCGGCCGAGATACTCGTGAAGGGCCGCGCGGCGCGATTCCGTGGCCTCTACGAAGCGCAGTCCCGCCTGCTCGTATTCGGAGAGCGCCGCTTGAACGGCGTTGCCGGAGGTCTGCCGTTCCAGCCACGGAGCCCGCGTGGCCGAATCGGCCGCTAGCATTGCCGCCTGCACCGCGACGGCGCTCTCGGTGGAATCGATCGAGGCGCGCTCGTCGATTGCGTGCTGGAACGCCTCTACGGCGTTCAGGAGGCGCTGTCGATCGATCGCCGCGGATATCCCGGCCTCGGATGTCCCGCCCGCGCGGCTCGAGGGCTCATCCGCCGGCACGGCCGCCGCGCGGGCGGCGATCGATCTTGCGGTGTCCGGGATTGGAGAGAACTGTCCGCGATCGAGCCGCGTGGTTTGCACGACGGCGCCGCCGCGCTCGATGATCAAATTCGCGGCGACGGCGAGCACTGCAACCGCCGCAAATGCGATGGCGAGGCGCCCGGCGATGCCTATGGAGAGGACGCGCCGAATGCGCGCCCGCACGCGCCGCGCAGCGCGCGCGAGATCCTCGCGGGTACTTGCCAGCCTTGGCGCCATGCAACCGGCTCGCTGAAAATGAGGCCCATTGTCGCATCGCGCAATGGCCTCCGAGCGGTTGAATGCCGGAACTGTGCAGTCGTTCGCGCAATCCCGCGAGCCGGTCCTACAAGGCCGGCGCGACTTTACCCCGTGGACTTAAGCTTAGGGCTTGATTCCCGAGGAGGGACCCCGAGTACCCGCCAAGGTCTCATCGTCGTCATCTACGGTGTCGAGGCCGTCATCGTAGAGCGAGTCCTCTTCCCCGTCCACGCGCAGCTCCGTATCGGGATTGCGCCGTTTTTCATAATCCGCGTGGTCGACGGCGCGCTTGCTTTCCGAGCCGTCGAGATCGCCGCCTCGGAGCCGGCGCTCGCCGGATGTTGCCGACTTGTCTTCTTTCTCTTCGTCCGAGGGATTGGCATTGCCCATAATGCACTCCTGGTGAGTTAGTCGCGCGAGGTGAGGGTATGCGGGCGACGCGGCGCACGATACCGGAATGCGCGTCATCGCCATGTAGGCCTCATCCGACGCGAATCATAACCGAAATATG
>JBEKVP010000399.1:0-3276 GCA_049513935.1 Steroidobacteraceae bacterium | reverse complement strand
CTGCAGTGCCTCCAGTATCTCGTTCGACTTGAGCGTGAAGCTGCGCGGCACACCCTCGGAGAGGTTGCGGCCCTTGACCGAGATCTCCCGCACCTGCTGACCGGGGTAGGCAGAGCCGATCTCGAGCTTGATCCGCTCGGCCGTGGCTTCGCCGATCAGAATCCCGTAATTGCGGCGAACATAGTTGGTGATCGCCTCGTCGAACTTGTCGCCGCCGATGCGCACGCTCGCCGCGTACACGATGCCGTTGAGCGATATGACGGCCACTTCCGAGGTGCCGCCGCCGATGTCGAGCACCATCGACCCGCGGGCCTCTTGGACCGGCAGGCCCGCGCCGACCGCGGCCGCCATGGGCTCGGGGACGATGTCGACGCTGCGCGCACCGGCGCCCTCGGCGGATTCCTTGATGGCCCGGCGCTCGACCTGCGTCGAGCCGAATGGCACGCACACGAGCACTCGCGGGCTCGGGCTCAGGAATCGGTTGCCGTGTACTTTCTTGATGAAGTACTGCAGCATTTTCTCGGTATAGGTGAAATCCGCAATGACGCCGTCCTTCATCGGGCGCACTGCGGTGATGTGGCCGGGCGTCCTGCCCAACATGTTCTTCGCCTCGACGCCCACCGCCACGATGATCTTGCCGCCGCGCGTGGGCTCGTCCTGCACCGCGACGACCGACGGCTCGTTGAGCACGATGCCCCGCTCGCGCACGTAAATCAGTGTATTCGCGGTTCCAAGATCGATTGAGAGGTCATTGGAGAAATAACCTCTAAGGCGTTTGAACATGGGGTTTTTTCGAGTGCGGAGGGTTCTAAAAAAGTTGCGGTAATGTAACAACCGACACGACTTTCAGCAAGGCAACGTGTATGATCCGATATGCTTATTTCTGCGCACTCGCGCGCATTTTCAGCAACTCATATGAGCCTGACCCGTCAAGACGTCGAAAAGATCGCGCACCTCGCGCGCCTATCGATCACCGATCGAGAGATGCCGGTGTACGTCACGAGCTTGTCGAGCATCGTCGACTTCGTCGACGAGTTGTCGAGCGTCGATACCGGAAATGTCTCGCCGATGGCGCATCCGCTCGACGGGCAGCGCCAACGACTGCGGCCGGATGCGGTCGCGGAAACCGACCACCACGAGAAATACCAGGCCAACGCGCCCCGGGTGCAAGCCGGCCTGTACATCGTACCGCGAGTGATCGAGTAAGACCCCCTGTCGATTCGAGGTTTTTTGGCGGATGTTGCACACCCTTTCCATCGGCGAACTCGCCGACCGCTTGGCTGACAGAGAGGTATCGAGCGTCGAGCTCGCGCGGCACTTCCTCGCGCGGATCGAGCGCCTCAACCCGAGCTTGAACGCTGTGATCACCGTCACAGCCGACGAGGCGCTTTCGAGCGCAGCTGCCGCGGACCTGAGGCTCGCTGCCGGCGAGCGGGGGCGGCTGCTCGGCATCCCACTCATTCATAAAGACATTTTCTGCACCGACGGGGTCCGCACGAGCTGCGGGTCGCGCATGCTCGACAACTTCGTCGCGCCCTACGACGCCACGGTGGTGACCCGGCTCAAGGCGGCCGGTGCGGTGATGCTGGGCAAGTCCAACATGGACGAATTCGCCATGGGCTCGTCGAATGAGACGAGCTACTACGGCCCGGTGCGAAATCCCTGGGACACGACCAAGGTGCCCGGCGGGTCCTCCGGCGGTTCGGCGGCCGCCTCGGCCGCGCGGCTGGCGGCGTACTCGACCGGCACCGATACCGGTGGGTCGATCCGCCAGCCCGCCGCGCTCACGGGCCTGACGGGGGTCAAACCCACCTACGGGCGCGTCTCGCGCTACGGGATGATCGCATTTGCGTCGAGTCTCGATCAGGCCGGCGTGCTCAGCCGCAGCGCCGCCGATGCCGCCGAAGTGCTCAAAGTCATGGCTGGGTTCGATCCGAAGGACTCGACCAGCGTCGATGCGCCGGTTCCGGACTATCCGGCCCTGTTGGACGCGCCGCTCAAGGGTCTCAAAATCGGCTTGCTGCGCGAGTTCTTCGAGGGTCTGGAGAGCCGCAACGCGACGCTCATCCAGGACGCGCTCAAGCTCTTTACCTCGCTCGGCGCCGAGACCGTCGAGGTGAGTCTGCCGCACTTGCCGCTGTCGGTCCCCACCTATTACGTGGTGGCCCCCGCCGAGTGCTCGTCGAATCTCTCGCGCTTCGACGGCGTACGGTACGGCTACCGCTGTGCCGCGCCTGCGGACCTGACCGATCTTTACGAGCGCTCGCGCGGCGAGGGCTTCGGCGCCGAGGTCAAGCGGCGCATCATGACCGGTACCTACGTGTTGTCGGCCGGCTATTTCGATGCGTATTATCTCAAGGCGCAGAAGGTCCGCCGCTTGATCACGGACGATTTTCGCGCGGCGTTCGAGAAAGTCGATCTGGTCGCCGGACCGACCACACCCACGCCGGCGTTCGCCATCGGCGCAAAAATCGACGACCCGGTGACCATGTACCTCAACGACATCTATACGATCGGCGCCAATCTCGCCGGCCTGCCCGGCCTCTCGACGCCCTGCGGGTACGTCGACGGGCTGCCGATGGGGCTGCAGCTCGTCGGCCCGCATTTCTCCGAGGCGAAGCTCCTCTCCGCGGCGCACCATTATCAGCGGGCCACCGATTGGCATCTGCGCACGCCCGGCGGGTATCAGTGATGGCCGACTGGGAAGTGGTGATCGGCCTCGAGATCCACGCGCAGCTCGCGACGAAATCGAAGATCTTCTCCGGCTCGCCCACCGCGTATGGAGCTGCCCCGAACACACAGGCCGACCTGGTCGACCTCGCGTATCCCGGGGTGCTGCCGGTGCTCAACGGTGAGGCGTTGCGCATGGCGGTCAAGTTCGGGCTTGCGATCGGCGCGAAGATCGCGCACCGATCGATCTTCGCGCGCAAGAACTACTTTTATCCGGACTTGCCGAAGGGCTACCAGATCAGCCAGTACGAGCATCCGGTGGTCGGCAAGGGAGCCATCACCGTCCTCACCGACGACGGCGCGGTCAAGACGATCGGCGTCACGCGCGCGCACCTCGAGGAGGATGCGGGCAAGTCGCTCCATGAGGGCCTCGCGAATGCGAGCGGTATCGACTTGAACCGCGCCGGCACGCCGCTCCTCGAAATCGTCTCCGAGCCGGACATGCGCTCGGCGAAAGAAGCCGTCGCCTACATGAAGAAGATTCACACGCTGGTGCGCTATCTCGAGATCTGCGACGGCAACATGCAGGAAGGCTCGTTCCGCTGC
>JBEKVP010000398.1:0-3284 GCA_049513935.1 Steroidobacteraceae bacterium | reverse complement strand
AACGGCGGCCGCCGTCCGTAGCGATCTCCTGGGTACTCGCATTGATCGCGTTGCCCTACCTTGCGCTGCCCAGTTACTTGCTCTTCGGCCGCCGCAAGCTGCCGCGCAAGATCACTCCCTGCCTTGGGCTCGCCTCAGGGACGACACATTGGGCGGAGGATCTCATCGAGAGCTTCGGCTTGCCGCCGTCGGCGTGCGCGCGCGTGCGCATGCACCAAAACGGCGCCGAGGCGCGTACTGCGCTGCACGAGGTCATGGACCGTGCCGCGCGCCGGCTGGATGTCTGCACCTATATCCTCGGGAACGATGCGTTCGGCGAAGAGACCACCGCGCGCCTCATCGCCTGCGTCGAGCGCGGCGTGCGGGTTCGCTTCCTGATCGACGGCGTCGGCGCCATCCAGCTGCCGCGCGCTTGGTTCAAGCGCATGCGCAGCGCGGGCGCGGAAACGGCGATATTCTCCCCGCTCCTGGCGCTGCGCCGCACCCCCGCTCCGCGGAATCTTCGCAATCACCGCAAATGGGCGATCGCCGATGGACGACTGCTGTGGTCCGGGGGCCGAAATCTCGCTGCCGAATACTTCTGCGGCGCACCGGGCAAACCGGCGTGGCGCGATCTGACGTTCGACCTCGAAGGCCCGGTGGCAGCCTCGGCCGCCAATCAGTTCGAGCAGGACTGGATCGCGGCGGGCGGCAAGCCGGCGCACCGCGAGAGCGCCTCGGAAGCCGACTTGAGCGGCGGGAGGTCGCAGTTCCTGCCGAGCGGGCCCGACCAGACCGAGGACACGGTGCGCGCTTTGCTCATCGACGCCTGCTTTCATGCGACCGAGCGCATGCTGGCGGTGACGCCGTATTTCGTGCCCGACTCCAACCTGGAGACGGCGATTCGGCTCGCGGCGCGGCGCGGGGTGAAAGTCGATCTCTGCATTCCCGCCAAATCGAATCATCGCCTGGCCGATTTCGTGCGTAACCGCGCGCTGCGGGCCCTGTCGAGCGCCGGCGTATCCATCCATCTGCTTCCCGCGATGAACCATGCCAAGGCCGTGGTCTTCGACCACAGCATCGCGACCTGCGGCTCTGCGAATTTGGATTCGCGCAGCCTCCTCCTCAACTATGAATCCGCCGTGGTCTTCTACGGCAGGCGGGAGATCGAATGGCTCTCGAATTGGATTCACGATCTCATGCCGGACGCCGCCGCATTCGACAACCGCGCGCCGGGCCTCCTGCGCGATCTCGCCGAAGGCCTGCTGCTCACACTCGCCTACCAGCTCTAAAGCCGTGAGCGCCGATTGCTTGTTTCGACACCGCGCCGTAGGAGGCCGCTTACAGGGAATTTTTCTTCAATCCGCCTTGATTGCCGCATAGTATTCTCAAGGGTCAGTGAAAGGGTCAGGTGCCTCGAGTGGAGTTCAAGGATTACTACAAGGTGATGGGTGTGGCGCGCGACGCCACCGAGGCCCAGATCAAGCAGGCTTACCGCAAGCTCGCGCGCAAATATCATCCGGACGTCAGCAAAGAGCCAGATGCGGAGGCCCGCTTCAAGGAGGTGGGCGAGGCGTATGAAGTGCTGCGCAGCCCCGAGAAGCGCGCGGCCTACGACCGGTTGGGATCGGGGCCGCGGCCGGGAGAGGATTTTCGGCCGCCGCCCGATTGGGGCTCGGGATTCGAATTCAGCGGCGCCGGTCCGGGCGCGGGCGAGAGTTCGGCCGATTACAGCGACTTCTTCGAGGCGTTGTTCGGCCGGGCCGCGGGCGGCCGGGCCGCGGGCGGTCGGGCCGGCGGCGGCCGCGGCGGGCCCGGTTTCGAAACCGGCCGCGGCGAAGACCATCATGCCAAAGTGCTGCTCGATCTCCCGGCGACGCTCACCGGCGGTGCCCGCTCCTTCACGCTGCGCGTTCCCGAAATCGACGCCGAGGGCCGCATCGTCGCCAAGGAGCGGGTGCTCAACGTACAAGTGCCGAAGGGCATTCTGCCGGGGCAGACGATCCGGCTCGCAGGCCAGGGCGCCCAACCGCACGGCGAGGGCAAGGCGGGAGATCTCTACATCGAGGTCGAATTCCAGCCGCATCCGCTCTATCGGATCGACGGGCGCGACCTTTACCTCGAGTTGCCGGTCGCGCCGTGGGAAGCCGCGCTCGGGGCGACCGTGAAGACGCCGACGCCGACCGGCACCCAGGTGGAGCTCAAGATTCCGGCCGGATCTCATGCCGGGAGCAAGCTGCGGCTGAGAGGACGCGGCATACCGTCATCGCCGCCGGGGGATTTCTACGTGGTGCTGCAGATCGCCTTGCCGCCCGCCACGGACGAGAAGGCGAAGGCGGCGTACCGCGCGTTTGCGAGCACCGTGCCCTTCAATCCGCGCGCCGACCTGGGAGTGTAAGCCATGACCTCATTCGACGAGTACCTGCCCGGCGAGATATTCGAGGAAGGAGCGGCCTTGAGCGTCGCGGACCTCGCGCGCATGTTCGCGGTCGAGGAGCAGCACATTGTGGAGCTGGTCGAGGAAGGTGTCATCACGGTGCTCGAGATCGAGACCCGGGAATGGCGCTTCAGCGGCCAGGAGATCCGCCGCGCGCGCATTGCGCTGCGCCTCGAGCGCGATCTCGGCATCAATCTTCCCGGCGTGGCGCTCGCGCTGGAGTTGCTGGAGGAGCTGCAACAGTTGCGGCGCGAACGCGGGGGCCGCTCGTGACCGCCTCCGCGTCCGACGCCTTCGTCTTCTTCGGCGCGACCGGCGACCTTGCGTTCAAGCAAATCTTCCCGGCGCTCAACGCCCTGGTGAACCGCGACGGCATCGCGATTCCCATCGTCGGCATGGCCCGCGCCGGCTGGGATCTCGAGAAGCTGCGCAACCGGGCGCGCGCGAGCCTCGAGCAAGCGGGCCAGTTCGACGCCGGCGAGTTCGCGAAACTCTCGGCGCAGCTCCGCTACGTCGACGGCGACTATGAGGACCCGGAAACCTTTCGCAAGCTGCGCAAGGAGCTCGGCGCCGCGGCCTGCCCGATTCACTATCTCGCGATTCCACCCAGCATGTTCGCGAGCGTCGTTCAGGGGCTCGCAAATTCCGGCAGCGCGAAGAATGCGCGGGTGATCGTCGAGAAGCCCTTCGGCCGCGACTTGCTCTCGGCGCAGGCGCTCGACGCGACGCTGCACAAGGTCTTCCCGGAAACATCGATCTTCCGCATCGATCACTATCTCGGCAAGGAAGCGGTTCAGAACCTGCTCTACTTCCGTTTTGCGAACTCGTTTCTCGAGCCGATCTGGAACCGCCAATTCATCAAGGACGT
>JBEKVP010000397.1:0-3289 GCA_049513935.1 Steroidobacteraceae bacterium | reverse complement strand
TTCATCACCGGCTATCGCCTGTTCATGGTGGCCGTGGTGATGATCGCGGTGGCGCTCCTGTTCCTGCTGTTGCGTTACACCCGTCTCGGCATTCGTATCCGTGCCGGCACGCTCGATCTCGAGACCGTCGCCGCACTCGGCATCAACGTGCAGATGCTGCGCTCGCTCAATTTTGCCGTCGGCATCTATCTGGCGGGTCTCAGCGGCGTTCTCGCCGCCGGGCAGCTCGGGCTTGAACCAACGATGGGCACGGGGCTTCTGATGCCGAGTTTTATCGCCATCATCGTCGGTGGCATCGGCAGCCTGCCGGGTACGCTGGTTGGTGGCCTGCTGATCGGGGTGGCGTCGGGATTGACGGCAGTGTTTCTCCCGGCCGCCAGCGAGGCCGTGATCTACGTCATGATGGCGGTGGTACTGTTGTTGCGCCCGCGCGGATTGTTCGGCGAAGAGGGAATGATGAGTTGAGCGCCGAACAAATCCGCAAGCTGGTCGTCCTGGCGGCGATCTGGGCGGCGTTGCTGCTCGCCCCCTATTGGATGGTGCCGCTGGGCGGCTATACCGCGCTCGCGACCCGCGTGCTGGTGCTCGGGCTGGCGGCGATGTCGGTGAATTTCCTGCTGGGATTTACCGGTGTGCTGTCGTTCGGCCATGCCGCCTATTTCGGCCTCGGCGCCTATGGCGCAGGGTTGACGCTGAAATTCCTGACGGCCAGTACGCCGCTTGCGCTTGTTCTCGGAATGCTGCTGGGCGGTCTTTGCGGCGCCGTCCTCGGCACGCTGATCGTACGCCGGCGCGGCGTCTATTTCGCCATGGTCACGATCGCGTTCGGACAAGTGTTTTATTACATCGCCTTTCAGTGGAGCTCGCTGACCGGCGGCGACGACGGTTTGCGCGGATTTTCGCGTCAGCCGATCGATTTCGGCCTGTTCAAGCTCAACATTCTCTCCAACGCCAACAACTTCTATTACTTTGTGCTGTTCTGCTTTGCGCTGGTTGCCGGCGCCATGGCATTCATTCTGCACTCTCCGTTCGGCCGCACCATGATCGCGATCCGCGAGAACGAGCGCCGCGCCCGCTTCCTCGGCATTCCCGTCGAGCGGCATATCTGGATCGCGTTTACGCTGTCCTGTTTCTTCATGGGGTTTGCCGGCGCGCTCTATGCGCTCGTCAACAACTTCGCCGATCCAAGGGGACTTCACTACAGCCAGTCCGGCGATTTCGTCATGATGGCGGTGATGGGCGGCATGCGCAGCTTCTGGGGTCCGCTGCTCGGCGCAGCTGTGTTTGTGGTTTTGCAGGACTACCTGTCGAGCATCACCGTCAACTGGATGTCGTTCGTAGGTCTACTTTTCGTTCTGGTGGTGCTGTTCTTCCCGCGCGGCCTGCTGGGCTTCCTGCAGCGGAGCAAGGCATGAACGTTCTCGAAATCGACAATGTCACCAAGCGGTTCGGCAATCTGGTGGCGGTGCGCGACGTTTCACTTAACGTTGCGAAGGGTGAAATGTGCGCGATCATCGGACCGAACGGCGCCGGCAAGACCACCTTCTTCAACCTGATCAGCGGATTCTTTCCGCCGACCTCCGGCAACATCATCTTCGACGGTCGCGACATCACGCGGCTTTCCACGCATGAGCGCGTCACCCGCGGCATGGCGCGGACTTTCCAGATCACTGAAATCTTCCCAGAACTCACCGTGTTCGAAAACGTCCGCATATCAGCGGAAGTCGCCGGCGGATATCGCTTGCGGCCCTGGATCGGCCGTTCGGATGCTGCGAAGCTTCACGCCGTCGTCGAAGAGACCCTCAAGCTGGTGTCGCTGGAAGGCAAGGCCGACAGGCCGGTCGGCGAGTTGGCCCACGGCGACCAGCGCGCCGCCGGCAAGTGCAACGACTCGGGCTACAGCCCCATGCTGCGCCTCTTCCCGCAGGTCGCCCAGTCGTGGAACCTCGTCGGGATGACGGAGATGAACGACCCGCGCCTGAACCAGCAGGACCAGACGCTGGCGCCGACGGGCTCGCACGACCAGTGCACGAACGACTACGGCGTCTACGACATGGTCGGCAACCTGCACGAGTGGACGAACGATCCGAACGGGACGTTCCAGGGCGGCTACTACCTCGACACGCACAAGAACGGCGACGGCTGCAGCTACCGCACGGTCGCGCACGAGTTCACGTACCACGACTACTCGACGGGCTTCCGCTGCTGCGCGTCGCCGGTGGCGCCGTAAGCCCACAAAGCGCTAGCGTGGCGGCGTGCGCCGACTCTCCCGCTCCGTCCTCCTCGCCGTCGTCCTCCTGCCGCTGCTCGCCTGCGGCGGCGAGGCCCCCCTCCCCGCGCCGCCCCCGGCGCCGCCCCCCGTCGAGGCGCCGCGCGCCGAGCTCCCGCCGCCGCCCCCGGCGCCGCCGGTCGACGTAAACGCCGTGCGCGCCGCGGGCATCTCCGCGCGCATCCGCTTCCTCTCGGACGACCTGCTCGAGGGCCGCTTCACCGGGTCTCGCGGCCACGCGATCGCCGAGCGCTACGTCGCGAGCGAGCTGCAGCTCATGGGCGCCGAGCCGGGCGGCGAGAACGGCACGTTCCTGCAGGCGGTGCCGATGCGCGGCGCGGTGAAGGATCCCGCGAAGACCTCGCTCGTCGTCCGCTCGAAGGGCAAGGCCGACTCGGTGCTCAAGCTCGAGGACGACTTCATCCTTTCGTCCGACCTCCGCACGCCGAAGGTCGACATCGAGGCTCCGCTCGTCTTCGCCGGCTTCGGCGTCACCGCTCCCGAGTACGGCTACGACGATCTGGCCGGCCTCGACCTGAAGAACAAGATCGCCGTCGTGTTCTATGGCGCGCCGCTCTCGGACCGAGACGACTACTTTCCCCCCATCGCGCACGCCGTCTACAGCGACAACCGCGAGAAGGCCCTCCGGCTCGCGGCCAAGGGCGCCGCCGGCGTCATCACCGTGTTCCGTCCCGAGGACGAGGAGCGACTGCCCTGGCCGCGCGTGGTCAAGTCGTCGCGCACCGAGCAGATGGGGTGGCTGAAGGACGGGGAGCCGGGGACGTCGGTGCCGGGCCTCGCGCTCCGGGGGCTGATCCACTGGAAGGTGTTCGACGCGATCCTCGCCCGCGCCGGCGGAGGGCGCGACACGGCCGCGCTCTCGGCCGCCGTCGGGTCGCACACCCTGAAGGGCTTCGAGATCCCGGTCGCGCTCCACGGCAAGCTCACGACCAAGCTCCGCGACCTCGAGTCGCACAACGTCGTCGGCATCCTCCGCGGGAGCGATCCGAAGCTCTCGCA
>JBEKVP010000396.1:0-3301 GCA_049513935.1 Steroidobacteraceae bacterium | reverse complement strand
CTCGCGAGCATCCAGCGCCTTCCAGCCCGATCCTTGAGCTTCCGCCAGCCGAATGATGCGCATGTAATGCGCCATCTGAGCCTCGTTGAGCGCCACGCGCAGCCGATGAGGTTGATATTCCGTGGGATACCCGAGCATCGAATCCATCAAAGGCCACAGTTGCTGTTCCTCCTTGAACAGGGGACTGAAGGGATGCGCGGTACTGCCGCCGTTGCGCCCCGAGGCCTCCCAACCGACGATGCCTTTCTCGAGCACGAGGACGTCAATCCCCGACCGCGCGAGCCACCAGGCGGCACTCAGGCCCGTGACGCCGCCTCCGACGACGATGACCGAAGCGCTGGTTCTGCTCACTCGCCGTGTCCTTGCGCCGGCGTGTCGGCGGCCTGATTGAGCGGAGCCGGCAGCACTTCCCAGTGAGGCAGCCACTGAGTCGAGATGTTGAACCACGCCACCCAGTGCTCGCGCAGCTTTTCCGACTCATGTGCAAGCGCCAGCACCTGCAACGGCAACGGGCGGACGGGAGGTCGGTAGCGCGCCAAAGCCACTTCACCCGGCGCGCAGCCGGCCGCCGTCTCGAGCAGCAACTGCACCTGTTCACGGCAGCGCCGACCTTGGCAAGGTCCCATGCCGGCGCGCGTCAGACGCTTGACCTGGTCTTGATGCAAGGGACCCTCGCTCGCCAAGGAGCGAAGGTCAGGGGGTGTGCAGCGAGCGGGGGGCGTGCAGGGAGCGGGGGGTGTGCCGGCAGCGGGGATAGCGGGCGTCACCGTCGCATCGATGACATAACGCGGTGCTTTGAGCTCGAGTAGCTCGCGCCGGGTCACCTCCTCACACTGGCACACGATGACCTCCAAGCCGCTCACTTGAGTCTGGGCGTGCATCCACGCACGCACGCGCGCGGTGCTCGTATCCGGGGCAGGCGCCGGTTGTGCGTGTACAGTCGCGGTGCTCGGCCGCGCACCGAGCGAGGCGGCCACCTCGGCCGCGACTCGGAGTCCCTCCTGCCCGGCGTCAGCTCCCAGGCCTGCGCAGTCGCCGGCGGCGTAGACGCGCCGGACGGATGTTTCTCCGTGCAAATCCACACGCGGAACCCATCCGCCTCGCGATGCCACGTAATCAAGCCGGCATCCGAGGGAGTCGAGCAAGTCGACTGTGGGGACCGCGCCGATCGCGAGCACGACCGTGTCGCACGCTACGATTTTCCGGGACTGGGGAAGCGGCCGGCCGGAATCGTCCACGCTCACCAGCACGGCGGACTCCACTTCCAAGGTGCCGCGCACCTCCGCCAGCACGTGACGCGCATAGAGCGGGACGCCGGCCGACTGCCCGGATGTTTCCTCGCGCGTCGATTCGACATCCACGATGCCGACAACCTCGATGCCCTTCCGGGCGGCGGCTTGCGTGAGGCGGTGCGCCAGAGCGCCTGCACCCAATACCAAAAGCGAGGTTCCCGTGAATGCGTCATAGCGCTCGATGAGCTGCAAAGCGGCGAGCGCGCCCATGACGCCGGGCTTCTCCCATCCCGGGAAGCCGACAGCCAAATCACGCGAACCGCTGGCGATGATGATGCGATCGCAGCTCACGAACCAGGAGCGTTCCTCATCGGCTAGACCCACCAGGAGCGGCGCTTGAAGGTCCGATGTCGATCGGGTCGAGTGGAAGATGCCCCAAACGCACACGCCCAGCTGAACGTCGATACCGAGCTCATACGCCTCGGCAATGCCTGGGGTCGACTCGATGATCTGCTCGAGCCTGCGGGCCGTTGCGCCGCCGCTCATCATGCGCTGGCCGAAGTGCAAGGGCACGTCGAGCGCCATCAGCGCAGGAGACACCGGGTGCTCCTCCACCAGCATGGTTCCGATTCCGACCTTCGCCAGAGTCTTGGCGGCACTGAGTCCTGCCGGACCGCCGCCTACGACAAGGACCGCCACGTGGGCCGAAGCGTCGGGATCCTTGCCCTCGATGCTCGCGGGATCAAGCGTCATCGCGGGCATCCCGATGGGGCAGGGCCGGGGGCGAGCTGCGCAGTCCCAGGGTGGCGTGATCGATTCGAATCGGGAGCTTGGGTAACGGCGCTTCGATGCCGCCCGGCAAAAGCGTAGCGGCCAAACTGCCGGTGGCCAACAAATGAGCGTCGGAAAATAGTGCCTCGGGCCTCGCCACGGGCGCGAAGGAGATCGAGGCCTGCTCGCACCGGCGGGTGATCTCGGCGCCCGTCAGACTCGTGAATATTTGCGTCAAGCTCCCGATCAAGTCCCCTCGCGCTTCGATGCGCGAGCTGTTGCTGGCGTATCGCGGGTCGCCGAGCAACTGCGGCTGATCGAACACGGCGCAAAAGCGCTGCCATTGTGCATCGCTGGTGATACCGATGAAAATCGATTCGCCATCGGCCGATTGGAATATCTCGTAAACCGCCCATGCGCTCACCCGCGCCGGCATCGGCGGCACAGGCTGTCCCGTCACCGCAGCATACGCGAGGTGTTGCCCCATCAGGAATGCGGCCGTCTCGAACAGCCCGCATTCGACCGGCGCGACGGTTCCGTGGCGGTCGCGCTCGCGCAGGGACGCCAGAATTCCGAGAGCGCCGAACACGCCGCCGAGGATATCGGTGATGGAGGTCCCCGCGCGCAGCGGAGTGCCGGGCGGTCCGGTCATGTACGCAAGTCCGCTCATCATCTGCACGACCTCGTCGAGCGCCACACGAGTCCCATAGGGTCCCGGCAGAAACCCCTTGAGAGAACAATAGATCAGCCGCGGATTGAGATCAGCCACGGCAGCCTCGCCGAGTCCCACCCGTTCGAGCGCACCGGGAGCCATATTCTCGATCAATACGTCCGCGGAACGCACGAGTTTCTGGACCTCGTGCAAACCCGCGGGGCTCTTGTAATCCAAGCAGGTGCTGCGCTTGTTTCGATTGAAATACCCAAAATAACCCGCGCCGAAGCCTTTGAGGCGGCGAGTATGCTCACCGCCGGGCGGTTCGATCTTGAGAACATCCGCGCCCAGGTCCGCGAGCACCATCCCGCAGCACGGTCCCAGAATCGTGTGACCGAACTCCAGCACGTGGATGTCGCGGAGAGGCAACCGCTCGAGGTCCGTGAACGTGCTCATCAGCCGGATTTCCCGAGAAGCGGTCTATCGGAGCTAGCCCTCAATGAAATCTCCATTTATAGAATGACGTTCTGTGTAGTAGAATGTAATCGCTGGCACCACAGAAAGTCAATTACTTCTCGCACTTGATAGCAGCTTTGGTTCGCGTCAAAGTGCGTTCTCAACTACATTCACTGGGACGGGATCACAG
>JBEKVP010000395.1:0-3301 GCA_049513935.1 Steroidobacteraceae bacterium | reverse complement strand
GAAAGCATCGGGTGGGAGCGCAGCAATTTGAGCGCCCCGAGAGGATTGGCGTGCCGCAAAGCGAAAGGCACGCGCTTCTCCTTCGGTAATGATTCGGGCAGCACGAACAGTCCCCAACACACATTGGCCAATGCCATGAAGGCCGAAGCCCAGAACGGCAATCGCGGTGAGATGGCGCCGAGGAGGCCGCCGAGCGCCGGGCCCAACACGAATCCGACGCCGAACGCGGCGCCGATGATTCCGAAACTCGCGGCGCGCTTCTCCGGTGGAGTTACGTCCGCGATATAGGCGCCCGCCGTGCTGAAGCTGGCCGCGGTTATGCCGGATATCACCCTCCCGATCAGCAGCCACCAGAGGTTCGGCGCCAGCGCCATGAGGATGAAATCGAGACCCAACCCTGCGCAGGAAATGAGGATCACCGGGCGCCGTCCAAAATGATCCGAAAGCGAGCCTTGCACCGGCGAGAAAATGAACTGCATCAACGCCCAGGCGGTGCCGAACACACCGTACATCTCCGCGGCGCGCGCGGCACTGCCGCCCACGAAGTTCTGAACCAGGATGGGCAGCACGGGGATGATCATGCCGAAAGCCAGCATGTCGATGAGCACGGTGACAAAAATGAAGGCGAGCGCGGCCTTGCGGCCTGATTGAGCGGGTGTGTTCACGCGTGAATCAGCGTTGCGCGCACCGCCAATTCGGCGCCCGGTAGAACGGCGCGTCGTCGGGGGCCAGCCGCTGACCGAGAATGTGATCCGCGGCTTTCTCCGCCAGCATGATGGTGGGCGCGTTCAGGTTGCCCGTGGTGACCGAGGGCATGATGGAGGAGTCGACGACGCGCAGCCCCTCGAGGCCGTAGACCCGCGCTTCGGGATCGACCACCGCCTTCGGATCGGACGCGGCGCCCATCTTGCAGGAGCACGAGGGGTGATACGCGCTCTCCACCTTGTCGCGGATGAAGGCGTCAATCTCATCGTCGGTCTGCACTTGCGCCCCGGGCGCCAGCTCGCGCCCGCGGTAGCGATCGAAAGCGGGCTGGGCAAAAATCTCACGCGTCAGGCGCACGCAGGCGCGCATCTCGATCCAGTCGTCAGGCTCGCTCAGGTAATTGAACCGAATCGTGGGCTTGTCGCGGGGGTCGGTCGACTTGAGGCGCACCCACCCGCGGCTCTTCGAGCGCATCGGCCCGACGTGCGCCTGGAATCCGTGCTCCTGGGCGAGCGTCGATCCGTCGTAGGCCACCGCCATGGGGAGGAAGTGATACTGGATGTCGGGGTATTCGATCCCTGCGCGGCTGCGGATGAAACCGCAGGTCTCGAAGTGATTGGTGGCGCCCAAGCCGTCCTTGCGCAAGATCCAGCGCGCGCCGATCAGCGCCCGGCTGCGCCAGTTGATCGATGAGTACAGCGTGATCGGCTCCTTGCACGCCACCTGGAAATAGAACTCGAGGTGATCCTGCAAGTTCTCGCCGACGCCCGCCAAATCGTGCAGCACCTCGATGCCGAGCGCGGCGAGCTCCGCGGCGGGTCCGACCCCCGATAGCTTGAGCAGCTGCGGGGAGTTGATCGGACCTCCGCAGAGCAGCACTTCGCGCTCGACGCGAACGCGGTAGCTGCGGCCGCCCCGCTCATAGGTGAGGCCGCGGGCGCGCCGGCCCTCGAACAGAACTCGCGTCGCGAGCGCGTGCGTCAGCACCTTGAGATTCGGCCTCTGCATGGCCGGGTGAAGGTACGCGCGGGAGGCGCTGCAACGCCGCCCATCGCCCACCGTCATGTCCATGCGGCCGAAGCCATCCTGCTGAAATCCGTTGACGTCCTGGGTGTGCGGATAGCCCGCCTGTTCGCCCGCCTTGAGCCAGGCCGCGTGCAGCGGATTGGCGAGCGTTCCATAGCGGGTGCGCAGTTTCCCCGCTCCGCCGCGGTACCGATCGCCTCCTTCGGCGCGCCGTTCGGCCCGTTTGAAATACGGCAGCACGTCGCGGTACGACCAGCCGGCCGCGCCCTCTTGCGCCCAGCGCTCGAAATCCATGGGATTACCGCGGATGTAGACCAGGCCGTTGATCGAGGAGGAGCCGCCCAGCACCTTGCCGCGCGGCGTGTGCATCCGGCGGCCGTTCAAGTGCGGCTCGGGCTCCGTGTGGTAGAACCAGTTGTACTTCGGCATGTTCATGGGAATCGACAATGCCGAGGGCATCTGAATGTAGATCGAGTGATCCGCGCCGCCGTACTCGAGCACGAGCACGCGCCGCGCGCCGCCCTCGCTCAGTCGATCCGCCAGCACGCAGCCGGCAGAACCGGCGCCCACGATGACGTAGTCGAAATTCTCTTCGTCCAAGTGCGATGCTCCGCGAGTGTGCGGTGCGCCGATGGTGGCGCCGCCGCTAGTAGGGGGCGTCCACGTTCCCCAGGGCGACGTAGACGCTCTTCAACTGGGTGTAGTGCTCGATTGCGGCGCGCCCGTTCTCGCGCCCGAGACCCGACATCTTCACCCCGCCGAAGGGCAGCTCGATCGGGGTGATGTTGTAGTGATTGATCCAGCAGGTGCCCGCCTGCAACCGGGCGATGACGCGGTGGCCGCGGGTCAAATCGTTGGTGAATACGCCGGCCGCGAGCCCGAACTCCGTGGCGTTGGCGCGCTCGATGACTTCGCGCTCGTCCTCAAAAGCGAGCACGGACATGACCGGTCCGAAGATCTCCTCGCGCACGATCGCCATGTCGTCGCGGCAATCGTCGAACACCGTGGGTGCGACGAAATAGCCCTTACCGAGGGTTCCGGAGGTGACCCGATAGCCGCCGATCGCGAGCCGGGCACCCTCGGCCCGGCCGCGGGCGATGTAGCCGAGCACCTTTTGCATGTGCTGTTCTGAAACCAACGCCCCCACCTGGGTGGCGGGATCCATCGGATCCCCGATGCGCATCGCGCTCACCCGTCGGATCAAGCGCGTGAGGAACTCGGATTTGATCGAAGCATGCACGAACACGCGGGTCGCGTTCGAGCACACCTGGCCGGAAGAGTAGAAATTGCCGAGCAGGGCGCCGGAGACCGCGTTGTCGAGATTCGCATCCTCGAATACGATCAGGGGCGACTTGCCGCCGAGCTCGAGGGTGACGTTTTTCAATGTTTGCGCGGCATCGCCCATCACCGCCTTGCCCGTACCCACCTCGCCGGTGAGCGACACCTTGCGGATCCCGGGATGTCGCGTGAGGAGCCGTCCCGTGTCCGCGAAACCCTGGACTACCTGGAACACGCCGGCAGGCAGCCCCGCCTCGAGAAAAATCGCCTCGAGTTTCACGGCGCTCAAGGG
>JBEKVP010000394.1:0-3302 GCA_049513935.1 Steroidobacteraceae bacterium | reverse complement strand
CGAACACCCGTGCGGTCTGTAACGGTGCAGGCTCGACCTGCAGCGGAAGAATGGCATCGACCGCGGATGTCGGGACAATGTAGATCAAGCGCGAACCTTCCTCGAACCAGGAATCCCGCCACGTCTCGACCATCGCATGCGCCTCCGCTGGAAACAGGCCTTGAGCGATGAGCGCGGCCTCCAGTTCCTGCCGCAATTGCGCGAGCGAGCCGCCCTCCAGCTCCGGCCTGTCGAGTGCAAGACTGTTTCCAATAGCCCCGGCCATGCGATAGCCCATGCGGCCACCGCGGTTCTCAAACAGGATCACGCTGGGAACAGGCTCGCCACCGCGATTCTCCACCACGATTTTCCCATCGCTGGCTACGCGCGCCGAAAGCGGAATCGGGAACCGTCCCACGCCGCGATAGAACAGGAATTTCTCGTGCTCACCGCCCACCTCAAGAGGCGCGGAATCCGTTTGGCGGGCGGCGTAGTAGCGGTTCGGCCCACTCTCGACGGGCAGAGCAGGGGCCGTGCCGGGCTGAACCTTGACGTTCTTCCATTCAATGGCGCCGCCCAACGAGGTGACCACCCCGTGCATGTTTGGCGGCAACGCGCGCTTCCAATTACCCTGATTGTCTTTGTAATGGGCTTGGGGATACCACTCTGTGACGATCCCTTGCGGGAATGCGACCTTCACATCCGCCCCCAACTCATGCGCGCTGTAGAAGTACATCACAGGCGTTTCCATGCGCACAGTGCCCTGCAAGGTCCATTTAAAGCCTCGATAGCCGTAGTCGTTGACGAATTTGGGAAGATCGCTCTTGCAGCCGAGGGCATCCCACTCCACCGCGGAGCCGTCCTCTCCCGCGACGGATGTGAAGGTGCCCCACTCGTGGACCGTGAGGCCGCTGGGTTCGACGGAATGAATATTGGCCGCTATCAGGACTGCCGCGGCGCAGATGGCCAGCACCGCGCCAAACGGCACAAAACGCAATACGGATTTCATTGGTGGTCTCCTTTGTTCTCAGATTGGTTGAGCGCTTTCAAGGACGTTTCGATTTCGGCGCGAGTGGCCGGGCGCGGAAAGAATTTCGCCGATTCTCTGAGGAATCCTTTCGGGCCGATCGGGATGATAGCGCCGGCATTCGCCTCGCCGCACGTTCCTTTGAGGTTTACAAGCCAACGTCCTTCCGGCCCCCAAGTCTGGTAAACGGCATAGACGCCGGGCTTCGCCATCGCCTCCACTTTGAGCGCCACCGACCGCCGCACTCCGTTCACCAGCCCTTCGGCGGTAGCGCTGATTTGGGCCTTTGCTGGGTCGGCGCAGTCTTGCGTGCGAAACACGAATGCGGCCGCCTTTGCCCGAAAATCCTGAGCCGCCACGGGGCTGCCGATGCTGAAGGTAAACTCTCCCGCGAACGCCAACGCCGCCATCGCCCCGGCGGCCAATCCAAGTCGCAACATCGTAAACTCCCTTCGGAAACATTAGACGCGAGTCCGCGAATTTTCTTCCCGGTTCACCACGTCCATGCCAATTCTTCTCTCCAATGTTCCAACGTCTGCGGGTCCAGCTTCAGCGCCAGCTCGCGCGACACTCCGGCCGGAACGGGGGTCAAAGCGGCCATGCGGTCGAAAACGCGCTCCCGGTCGGCGCCTTCAACGCGTGACAGCAGGTGCCAGAGCGTCAGCGTATCGCGCACGCGAGACTCGGAAAGAATCGCGCCCAGCCCGCCCCCCGCTTTTTCGAAACCAAAGTTTTCGACGGCCTGTTTCAGGCTCTCCGGAGCGTCCTCGAAGTACGGAATTCCCGGCCCGGCTTGCGGGCGCGTCCGGCAGCTCGCACCCGCGGGCACCAGCGACTCGATTCCCTGCCACTGAAACAACACCCAACCCTTCGTGACGCTGAGCAAACCGAGACCGTGCTCGTCGGTCGAGAGCGCGTATTCGCAGCCCAGATCCACGGCGGTGCCGGCTGCCGTGTCCACGAAGAACAGCTTTGGCGGGGCGGAGATCTTGGCCCGGATTTCTCCCCGCGCCAGCGCCAGCCTGTGCTCGCCGGGCTGCGCCGTCACTACACGCAACCGGGTGTCCGGCGATATTTCGACCGAGCCGATCGCCCCAACCCTTACCGTGGCGCGCGAGCTGGCATCCGTCTCGATCCATTCGCCCGCGCCGACCCGTCCGGTTCCGCCGATGCGCTTCCCGGCTACGGACGGCGAGCCGGCGAGCCGCAACACTTCCCACTGCGCGTCCGCCGGCTGCGAGATACGCCAATATGCAGCGCCGGCCAGCGCCAATATCACAGTTGCCGCGACCGCCCAGCGCCACCGGATAAGCGACTGAGTCTGACTCGCGGGGCGTGCCTCCAAGGCGGCCTCAACGGACAACCATATCGCATCGGGCGCCTCGACTAGCGGAAGGTGCTCGACCCTCTGCATTCCCAGCCTGACTTGCTCGTACTCAGCCCGGCAGTGCGCGCACTGCGTCTCCGCGGATCACACGGAAGGCGCACGCGCTCCTCTGCGCCGCCTCGCCGAGCCGAGCTTCGACGTAGCGGCCGTACAGGGCGCGCGGGAGGAACGCGTGCGGCGTCGCCGCAGCGCCTGCCCACTCGACGAAGTCGTCGGGACGGTCGCGGTCGAGGCTCATCTTCGACGCGGGAACGTTGAGCACGAAGATCGGGTCTTTCGCGTCGTAGGCGACCCCGCGACCGATGGAGTCGCCGCGCTCGATGAGGGTGACCGAGAGCCCGCTCGCCCGGCGGAGTAGGTGAACGGCGAGCGCGGCCCCTGCGAAGCCCCCCCCGACGATGACGACCGCGCGGGGACCGGTCGCCATGGCGTCAGGCAATGTAGCCGCGCTCGTCCAGCCAGTGGACGACCATCGCGCTGAGCGCCTCGGCGCTCTCGAGCGTGGTCCGGAGGACCAACTCGGGCGAGTCGGGTGGCTCGTACGGGCTCCCGACGCCGGTCAGGTTGGTGATCGCCCCGGTCTTCGCCTTCGCGTAGAGCCCCTTGGGGTCGCGCGCGATGCAGACGTCGAGCGGGGTGTCGACGAAGACCAGCACGAGCTGCCCTCTGCCGAGGAGCTCGCGCGCCATCTCCCGCTCGGCGCGGAACGGTGAGATGAACGAGCAGAGGACGATGAGCCCCGCGTCGACGAAGAGCCGGGCGACCTCGGCGACGCGGCGGATGTTCTCGACGCGATCCGCGTCGGAAAAGCCAAGGTCCTTGCAGAGCCCGTGGCGGACGTTGTCCCCGTCGAGGAGGTAGGTGTGGCGGCCTCGCGCGGCGAGCTCCTGCTCGACGAGGTTGGCGATG
>JBEKVP010000393.1:0-3306 GCA_049513935.1 Steroidobacteraceae bacterium | reverse complement strand
GCCAGGGTAGCGAAATCGATGAACATGATCTCGAGCACCGGCCGCAAACCGCAAAGCGCGGCGCCCGTGGCAATGCCAGCGATCGCGGCCTCGCTGATCGGCGTGTTGCGCACGCGCCGGGTGCCGTATTTCTGAGCGAGGCCGCTGGTGACGCCGAACGCTCCGCCCGCCGCGACATCTTCGCCTAACAGGTGGACGGCCGGATCTCGCGCGAGTTCCTCATCGAGCGCGCGGCGCAAGATTTCGATGAACGTCTGGCTCACGGGTTCACCCGTGACGGCGCAGCGAGGGAGGGCGCGCTGTAAACGTATTCGAGCACGGTTGCCGGATCCGGCGGCGGCGAGGCACGCGCGCGCTCGACCGCCTGCAGCACTTCCTCTCTCGCCTCCTCAGCCAGGGCCTCGAGATCACTTTCCTTCGCGCCCCACTCGATGAGACGGCGCTCCAGCCGCTCGATCGGGCATTTATCCTTGGCGGCGGCAAGTTCCTCCTTCGAGCGGTAACGTTGGGCATCCCCCACGAAGTGGCCGGCCATGCGGTAAGTCATGCACTCGAGAAAATACGGCCCCGAGCCGCGGCGAAGCGCCGCGACGGCATCGCCGGCCGCTGCATGTACCGCAAGCAGATCGTTCCCATCGATCGTCTTTGCCGGCATACCGTAGGGCGCCGCGAACGCGCTCGCGTGGCTCACGTTCGAGTGTTCCTCGCGGCTCGTGAATTCCGCATATCCGTTATTCTCGCACACGAACAAAATGGGAAGCTTCCACAGCATCGCGAGGTTGAGAGTCTCGTGAAAGACGCCCGCTCCCGTGGCGCCGTCGCCGAAGAACACGGCGCTGATCGCGGCCGCGCCTTGGACCTGAAAGGCCCAAGCCGCGCCGGCCGCGAGGGGCAGATTGCCTGCGACGACGCCGGTTGCGCCCAGCATGCCGTTAGCTGCGTCGACAAGATGCATCGAGCCGCCGCGACCGCGGCACAGACCGCTGTCCCGACCGATGATTTCTGCAAAGGTGGCCTGCACATCGCTGCCTTTGGCGAGCGTGTGGCCGTGGCCCCTGTGTCCGGTGAATAGCGCGTCCTCTCGCGTGAGATGCGCGCAAACCCCGACGGCCACCGCCTCCTGGCCGGTCGACAGGTGTGGAAAGCCGGGTACCTCACCGGCGGCTGCGAGCCGCTGGACCTGGCCCTCGAAGATGCGGATGCGCCAGAGTGCCCGATACATCCGCTTCCAATCGGCGAGGGTCGGTGCGGCGGGCTCGGTCACGGACCGTATCTCACACTTTGCTCCTGGATCGCGTGAATGTGGAAACATATCACGGTACATGCACTACACTTTCGCTCAGGAGGGAATTAGGCGCCGTCTGACGATGAAGGGGGAACGGTGGCAACGACATTCGATCTTTCCGGAAAATCCATCCTGATCACCGGGGCGGGCCGTGGACTCGGACGGGCGCTCGCGATCGGCGCCGCGCAGGCGGGCGCCGCGGTCGCTGCGATCGATCTCGACGGGGCATTGCTCGGTGAGCTGCGCACCTCCCCGTCGATCACCACGTACGTGGTCGACGTCGTCGATCGCGCGGCGTTCATGGACGCGGCGGCCCGGATCGGGCGCATCGATGCCATCGTCAACAACGCCATGCTGATCCGCTACGACCCCATCGAGGCGGTCGATGAAGCAATCATCGATCGAATGGTCGCGATCGGAATCAAGGGGGCCGTGTGGGGCGTTCAGGCATTGCTGCGCCAGATGGATCCGGCTGCGGGCGGCGTTGTTCTCAATCTCGCCTCGCCCACCGCCGAGCGGGGTTTTCCAACCACGGCCGTCTACAGTATGGTGAAGGCCGCCATGGGTGCCCTGACTCGAACCCTCGCCGCAGAGCTCGGCCCGCGGCGGGTGCGCGTGAACGCTCTGGCGCCCGGCTCCATTCCCACCCCGGGCGCGGTCGCCATCACGCCGCAAGAAGAGTACCAGCGGCGCGCGACGCGAATTCCGCTGCGTCGCCTGGGACGTGAGGAGGATGCAACCTACGCGTCGCTGTACTTGCTGAGCGATGCCGCATCGTTCGTCAGCGGCGAAATTCTGCATGTTGACGGCGGCTTCCTCGCCTCCGCCTGAGCGAATCGTTCGTGACGCACCGCATCTACGCCGTCCGTTATGCTCATCTCGAGCGCATGAGCGACAGGAATTTTTTGGGGGGCGATGATCATGCGAGTCCCATGCCGCTCGACTACTACGTCTGGGTGATAAAAGCCGGCGCGCGCAGCATCGTGGTGGACACGGGCTTCGACTCAAGCGCGGCCTCGAGACGGGGACGCAGGCTGATCCGTCCGGTTGCGCAAGGGCTCGCCGCGCTCGATGTCGATCCAACAGCCGTTTTGGATGTCGTGATCACGCACATGCATTATGACCATGCCGGGAATGTGGCTCTGTTCCCGCGCGCGCGCTTTCACCTGCAGGACGCCGAGATGGCCTACTGTACCGGCCGCGCGATGACTCATCCGCATCTGTCGGGGCCGTTCGAGGCGGAAAATGTCGCGCAGATGGTGCATCGCGTCTTCGATGGGCGGGTGGTCTTTCACGCCGGGGACTCCGTCCTGTGTCCCGGCGTGACGCTGCATCACCTGCCTGGCCACACACTCGGATTGCAGGCGGTGCGGGTGGAAACTGCGCGTGGTCCCGTGGTCCTGGCTTCCGACGCGGCACATTTCTGGGCGAACCTTAAGCGCGAAACTCCCTTTCCCATCGTTGCGGACGTGCCCCAGTATCTCGAGTCGCTGCGCGCACTGCAGAGGCTCGCTCCATCGATCGATCACATCATTCCCGGGCACGACCCTTTGGTGCTGACGCGCTTTGCGGCCGAGGCGGGAGTCGAGGACATCGTTCGCCTCGATTTGGCGCCCCTTCCAAGAGCGGCCTCATGAGCGAGTGTGGATTCATCGGTTTGGGCCGGATGGGTGGCGCGATGGCGCGGCGCCTCATCGGGGCGGGACACCGCGTGGTCGTGTTCGACGTGAGCGAGTCTGCCCGCAGTGCGCTCGCCGCCCGGGGGGCGGGCATCGCATCGAGCGCGCGGGCCGTGGCCGACACTGTTCCGATCGTGTTCCTGAGCTTGCCGAATCCCGAGGTCGTCGTGGATACGATGCTCGGCACGCACGGGGCGATTGGCGGTAATCGACTGGAACTGTGCGTGGATCTGTCGACCTCGGGTCCCGAGGCCGCGATCAGGCTGTCCGCCGCGCTGGCCGCACGCGGCATCGCCTCGCTCGAAGCACCGGTCTCCGGGGGCATCAAGGGGGCACGGGAGG
>JBEKVP010000392.1:0-3309 GCA_049513935.1 Steroidobacteraceae bacterium | reverse complement strand
CACAAGTTCAAGGAGGCCAAGGAGGCCTACGAGGTGCTCTGCGACGCGCAGAAGCGCGCGGTCTACGACCAGTTCGGGCACGCCGGGCTCGAGGGCGGGCGCGGCGGCGGATTCAGCGCCGGGGAGGCCTTCGGCGACATTTTCGGCGAGATGTTCGGCGACATCTTCTCCGGCGGCCAGCGCAGCCGCTCGCAAGTGTTCCGGGGCGCCGATCTGCGCTACGAGCTCGAGCTCGACCTCGAGCAGGCGGTGTTCGGCACCGAGACCCAGATCAAGATTCCCTCGCTCGCGGAGTGCAAGGTCTGCAAGGGCACCGGTGCCGCCAAGGGCTCCGCGCCCAAGACTTGCGATACCTGCCACGGGCAGGGCCAGGTGCGCGTGCAGCAATCCATTTTCACGATCCAGCAGCCCTGCCCGCGCTGCAAGGGCCGCGGCAAGATCATCAGCAACCCATGCGACAGCTGCTACGGGCAAGGGCGCGTGCGGCAGGAGAAGACGCTCGCGGTCAGCGTCCCCGCCGGCGTCGACAGCGGCGATCGCATCCGCCTGAGCGGGGAGGGCGAGGCCGGGCGTAACGGCGGACCCACCGGCGACCTGTATGTCGAGATCCGCGTGCGCGAGCATCCGATCTTCGAGCGCGAGGGGAGCCACTTGTCGTGCGAGGTCCCAATCAGCTTCTCGACCGCCGCGCTCGGGGGGTCCGTGGAGGTGCCGACACTCAACGGCGAGGTCGTGCTCAAGATCCCGAGCGAGACGCAGTCTGGGCGGGTGTTCCGCGTGCGCGAGAAGGGCGTGCGTCCGGTGCGCGGGGGCGCGGCCGGGGACCTGTTCTGCCGCGTGGTGGTCGAGACTCCCGTGAGCCTTTCCGCCGAGCAGAAGGAGCTCCTCCGGAAATTCGAGGACGCGCTCCAGCAGGGCAGCCACAAGCCGCGCGAGCAGACGTTCTTCGAGGGCGTGAAGAAGTTTTTCACCCGCGCGGTCGACTAGGCCGGCGCGCGAGCACCAGAGGTTTTCGAAGCGGTGGCAGGACTGGCAGTTTTCGGGATCACAGGGCGCATGGGTCAATCCGTGCTGCGCGCGCTGCGCGAGAGCTCGGTGGCGCGCCTCACGCTCTCCGGAGCGCTCGCCTCCGCATCGAGCGCGCGGCTTGGGCACGATGCGGCCGCCGAGGGCCCGCCGACCGGCGTGCTGGTGACGGCGGTTCCCCAGAGGGCGCTAGCCGGCGCCGCCGTGGCCATGGACTTCAGCGTGCCGCAGTGCGTCGCCGAGCACGCGCGCGCGTGCCGCGATCTCGAGGTGCCGCTGCTGGTGGGCGCGACCGGGCTCGACCGCGAGACGCAGGCCGCGCTCGAGGCGGCGGCGGCGCGCGTGCCGGTGCTGATCGCGCCCAATACCAGCGTCGGGGTCGCAGTCCTCGACCGGCTGGTCGAGCTCGCTGCGGCGGCGCTCAAGGAGGGCTATGACGTGGAAGTGAGCGAGGCGCACCATCGCATGAAGCGCGACGCGCCCTCGGGCACCGCGCTGGCCTTGGGCGAGACCGTGGCCCGGGTGCACGGCAAGGCGCTTTCGGAACTCGCCGTCTATGAGCGGCACGCGGCCCGCGAGCCGCGCGCGCCCGGCAGCATCGGGTTCGCGGTGGTGCGCGCCGGGGACATCGTCGGCGAGCACACGGTGACCTTCGCGGCGGCGGGCGAGCGCGTGGAGCTCACCCATCGCGCCACCGACCGGCTGATATTCGCGCGCGGTGCGTTGCGCGCCGCGGAGTGGCTGATCGGACGTCCGCCGAGTCTTTATCGCATGGCGGATGTGCTCGGTCTCGACGAGCGTGCGGTGAAGGTCATGGACAGTCGCCGTGCTCATCGTTAATATTCGCGCCCGGAAAAGGCCGCGGTCTAGACCCATGAAGCGGGAGGCGTTCTCGAGCGAGCGCCTCCCGCTTCGCGCATCTGCGGAACGCGCTTGATAACGCGCGAAGAGAGGAAAACGGAGTGTCGACACCTGCAGTGCTAGCTCTCGAGGATGGCACCGTGTTCCGTGGCGTCTCAGTCGGCGCGAAAGGCAACACGACGGGTGAAGTAGTTTTCAATACCGCAATGACCGGCTACCAGGAGATCCTCACCGATCCCTCCTATTGCCGCCAGATCGTCACTCTCACGTATCCCCACATCGGCAACACCGGCACTACCCCCGAGGATCTCGAATCGGGCGCGGTCTATGCGGCGGGTCTCGTGATCCGGGATCTGCCGCAAATGCATTCCAACTGGCGCGCCACCGAGTCCTTGGGCAGCTTCCTGCAGCGCTGCAAGGTGGTTGCGATCGCCGACATCGATACGCGCAAGCTCACCCGCCTGCTGCGCGAGAAGGGGGCACAGGCGGGCTGCATCATGACCGGCGAGACCATCGATGAGAACGCGGCGGTGCGCGCGGCCAAGAAATTCCCGGGCCTGAAGGGCATGGACCTCGCCAAGGCCGTGTCCACCAAGAAGATTTACCAGTGGAACGACGGGGTGATCTGGAAGTCCGCGGCGAAGCCGCCGCGCCCGCAGAGCCGCCTGCACGTCGTGGCCTACGATTTCGGCATCAAGCGAAACATCTTGCGCATCCTCGCCGAGAACGGTTGCCGCATGACCGTGGTGCCCGCGCAAACTCCAGCGGATCAGGTGCTTGCGATGAATCCCGATGGTATTTTCTTAAGCAACGGCCCGGGCGATCCCGAGCCTTGCGACTATGCGATCAGCGCGATCTCGAAGTTCCTGACCACGGATATCCCGGTGTTCGGGATTTGCCTCGGGCATCAGCTGCTCGGGCTCGCGAGCGGCGCGAAGACCGTGAAGATGAAATTCGGCCACCACGGCGCCAACCATCCGGTTTCGGAGCTGGACTCGGGCCGCGTGCTCATCTCGAGCCAAAACCACGGCTTCGCCGTGGATGAGTCCACGCTCCCGGAGAATCTGCGTCCCACGCACCGCTCGCTCTTCGACGGCTCGCTCCAGGGCGTAGCCCGTACCGACCGGCCGGCTTTCGGCTTTCAGGGTCATCCCGAGGCGAGCCCGGGGCCGCACGATCTGCGCCTGCTGTTCGAGCATTTCATGTACCTGATGGTCAAGCGCATCCAGGCGAATTCGCGCGGGCGCACGCCGGTGAAGCAACAGAAAGCCGCGGAAGGCAGCTGAAGCGGTGGGGAAGCGCACCGACCTCGAAAGCATCCTCATCATCGGCGCAGGGCCCATCGTCATCGGCCAGGCGTGCGAGTTCGACTATTCCGGAGCTCAAGCGTGTAAGGCCCTGAAACAAGAGGGCTATCGGGTC
>JBEKVP010000391.1:0-3316 GCA_049513935.1 Steroidobacteraceae bacterium | reverse complement strand
ATCGGCGGCGGCGCCACGAGCAGCGCTTTCCCCGAACGAGATTGGCGCGCTCGTCGCTTTGGTCGAACGGGAGCGCTTGAGCGAGGCCGAGCAGCAGGCCCGCGCGCTCCTGACCGTCCATCCCGATGCCGGCATGCTGTGGAAGATCCTGGGCGTCGCGCTCCTCAGGCAGGGCAAGGATCCGCTGCCGGCCATGCGCCGCACGGTGCAGCTCCTGCCGCAGGACGCCGAAGCGTACGGTAATCTGGGGCTCGCACTGCACGATCGCGGGCAATGGGCGGAGGCCTTGATGAGCCTTGAGCGCGCGCTCGAGCTGCGGCCGAACGACGAGCAGGCGCTCCTCGCGGCCGCCGATGCGATGAAGGCGCTCGGGCGGGCGCGTGACTCGGTGCCGCTCTATCAACGAGCGCTGGGCTTGAATCCGCGCCTCCCGGAAGCGCACAACAATCTCGGTAACGCGTTCCTGGAACTCGGCCGACACGGCGACGCCGCCGCCTGCTACCGGCTGGCGCTCGAGATTCGGCCCGACGATGCGCAAATCCATTGCAATCTCGGCAACGCGCAACGGCAACTGGGACTCCTGGATCAGGCCCTCGCCAGCACCCGGCGCGCAATGGCCTTGGATCCGAGCTTGAGCGTCGCGCCGAATAACCTCGGCCTCATCCTCGCGGCGCAGGGAAGGCACGAGGAGGCCACGGCGGGATTCCGGCAGGCGCTCGAACTGAACGCTCGATATGTGGAGGCCCTCAACAATCTCGGCAACGTACTGCGCGACACGGGCGAGCTGCGCGAGGCCGCATCGCTGTACCGGCGCGCCATCGAGCTCGACCCGGCGCGCGCCGAGACTCATTGCAACCTCGGAAACGCGCTGCTCGAAGCACGTCGGATCGAGGAGGCGGTGGTGAGTTACCACCGAGCCGTGGCGGTCGATCCGCGCTCCGCCTTGGCGCATGTGAGCCTCGCGACGGCACTGCGCCTTCAGGCGCGCTGGAGCGACGCGGAGTCAAGCTGCCGGGCGGCGTTGGCCCTCGAGCCGGCCAATGCCGAAGCGCTGTCGCTTCTCGGTGAACTGCGTGCCGATCAGGGCCGATTCTCCGAGGCCGAAGAATTGTTTCGGCGCGCGATCGCCGCCGATTCCGATTTTCCCTTCGCGTTTTGCAGTATCGCGGCGCACCGCAGAATGAGCGCCGCCGACGCAGCGTGGCTCGACGGCGCGCAGTCGTTGCTCGCGAAGCGCCCGCCGCTCAGGAACGCCGTCAATCTGCACTTCGCCCTCGGTAAATATTTCGACGATGTCGAGCGCTACGACGAGGCGTTCGCTCACTATCTGCAGGCTCATGAGCTCGCCAAGCGCTACGGTTGGAAGTACGACGCCGACAAGCAGGCCCGGCGCGTCGACCGGCTCATCTCGATTTTCGACGCGCAGTTCGTGAGAGCCGCGGCAGCCCGCGGGTCGCCATCCGAGCTTCCGGTTTTCGTCATCGGGATGCCGCGCTCGGGCACCTCGCTCGCCGAGCAAATCCTCGCCTCGCATCCGGCCGTGTTCGGCGCCGGCGAAGTGGTCTTCTGGGATGCAGCCTTCAGTGCTAAGGAGGCCGCGGGGCTTGAAGGGGAGGCCGGTGCGAGGGGTTTATCGAGCATGGCGGGCGATTATCTCGAGCACATCCGCACGCTTTCGGGGGGAGCGGTGCGCGTGGTCGACAAGAATCCCGCCAATTTCCTGCACGCCGGACTCATCCAGGCTGCGCTTCCCGATGCGCGGATCATCCACATGCGGCGCCATCCCCTCGATACCTGCTTGTCGATCTACTTTCAGAACTTCTTCAACATGGGCGCCTATGCCAACGATCTCGACGATCTTGCGGACTATTACGCGCAATACCTGAGGATCACTGCCCACTGGCGCGCCACGCTGCCGCCGACCCGGCTGCTCGAGGTTCCTTACGAGGGGCTGATCGAGAATCAGGAAGGCTGGACCCGGCGGATGCTCGACTTCATCGGAGTGCCATGGAACCCCCGATGTCTGGATTTCCATGAGACCGACCGCGTGGTCATCACCGCCAGCAAGTGGCAGGTTCGCCAAAAGATCCATGGCCGGTCGGCCGGGCGCTTTAGGAACTACGAGAGGTTCCTCGGACCGTTGCGCAAGCTGGTCGAGTGGCCCGCCCCGGGAACCTAAGGGTGTGCCAGCAGCGATCGCTTGCCGGGGCTCATACGCACGAGCCGGGCTCTGCGCCGGAAGAATATCGCCGATAGCCCGACCAGCGCCATGCCGAGAACGCTGGTGCCGTAGGCGCTCGCCGTGAACACCTGCATCCAGTTCATCTGCATGAGCCCGAAGTTGCGCCAGATCAACAGCGCACAGCTGCCGAGGTAGCCGGAGGCATCAGCGAGATAGATGAGAAATCCTGCCGTGCCGATCCGGCCGCTGACCGCGATCATGCGGTCGAACAGCATGGCGTTGAAGGGCGTGTAGGCCATGTACAGGCCCGCTCCGCTCAGGATCATCCAGGAAATCGGGCCGAGCCAGCCGGCGTGAAACGCCAGGGTGGAGCCGCCGAGCAGGGCAAGCCCCGCGATGACCACGGCATGAATCACCATGAGCGCGCGGGCATTGTCGCGGACCGTCATGATGAGAGCGAGCGCCGCGAGCGCGATGACGGCCACGGGCAGCTCGCTCGCGGTGAAGATCGCGGCGCCGTTGCCGTATCCGAGGCCGCTCCAAAGCTCCGCGGCGAAGTTGTCGCGGAAATCGCGCAGCGCCGTGGCGAGGACATACGCGGTGACCAGAAGGCCGATGCCGACGCCGTACTCGGCGAGAAAGGAGGCCCGCGCGGCGGCGTTCATCGGCGCGCGCCGTACGCGCGCCGCCTCATCGAGCGCGTTCGGCGGCGGCAGCACGGAGAGGGCGTAGACCGAGACGAACAACAGCGGCAGGAACAGCGCGCCCGCGACCGCCGGCATCCAGAAGGGGCTCACGTGCCATTGGTCCATCACGAACTTGCCGACGGTTTTGACGGCACCCGAGGAGACGATGAAGCTCGCGCAGACGAGGGCGCCCAGCACCTCGGAGGTGCGCCGGCCTTCCATGAAGCCGAACACCAGGCCCCAGATCATCCCGAGGGGGAGGCCGTTCAAAAACATGGCGGCCACGTTCCACGGCGGCGGGATCAGCGCAAACAGCACCAGTGCGAGCAGGGCCGCCAGGATGAGGACGATAATGGCGGAGGCGCGCTTTGCCGGGTTAAGCTCGGAGATCACCTTGATGCCGATTAATTTCGACAGCGCATATCCGGCCACCTGGGCGATCACCAGG
>JBEKVP010000390.1:0-3319 GCA_049513935.1 Steroidobacteraceae bacterium | reverse complement strand
CCGGCCACCGACTGTACGCTTTGAGAGCCGAAGATCGGTTCACGCAATACGGCCTCATCGGCGCGGCTTGGGTGCGCCAGAACTGCATCGATCACCTGGTGGTGAGTTGTCGCGCGCTCGGTCTCGGTATCGAAGACGCGTTCCTCGCCTACCTCGCGAACCATCTGGCCGAAGAAAGTCACGATGTCATGCTGGGAGTGTTGCAGCCGACCGACGCGAACATGGCCTGCCGACCCCTCTACAGCCACAACGGTTTCACGCAGAGCCCGGCAGATCCATTTCTATGGTCGCGGTCTCTGGCGGCGCCCATGCCCAGTCCGCCCCATGTTGCCCTTGACGTCAGCCGTTAGCGGCGGCGCAGCGTACGGATGATCCCCTCCATTACTTTCGCGTCTTGCTACATCTATGCGCCCGGCGGCAGGTGCGATGTATCCGAAAGGTCGCGCTCCTTGTGCGCGCTGCTCAAGGCGGGCGACGCGCGCCTGATTCGGAAGTACGCACAGTGCGTGAAGCGGCACGCACGCGAATGCCCAACGTTCGCCGGATTCTTCAGTTCGAGCGACGTCCTGGTGCCTGTTCCCGGAAGCGAGTCTAAGGATCCCCCTTGCGGTTCGGTGGCGAGTCTCCTCGCGAAGGCGCTCGTGCGCGAGGGCCTCGCCGGCGCCCATTGCGACTGTATTCGCCGAGTTTGGCCGGTGCGCAAGTCAGCGACGGCCGCGCCCCGAGAGAGACCCTCCGTGGAGAGACATTACGACAGCTTGGCAGTGGAATTTACGCGCGTCTGCGCTGATCCTGCGCGTCTCACCCTCGTTGACGATGTCGTGACGAGGGGCCGGACCCTGCTGGCCGCGGCCACGCGACTGCACGATGCGTTTCCACAGGCTCGGATCCAAGCGTTCGCGCTGCTTCGGACGATGGGCTTTGCTCCGCGGGTCGATCGGCTGTTGGACCCCTGCATCGGGGAGATCGCTTGGAGGGGCGGGGATGCGCACCGGAATCCTTGAAGGCTCCACCGGCTTGCATTTAAACCTTCTGTGCGCCCCCCGCCTCTAAGTTGGTATTCGGCCAGTTTCCGGGGAGCGTGGTGGGACCAGTCCAGTATCGGCATTTCGCGGAAGCTGGCGACATCGAGGCCGAGCCGACCGCGCTGATCACCGCGGCGGCGGGCGGCGATCTGACGGCTTTTGAGACCCTGTATCGGCAATTTGCGCCAAGAATCTATGGACTGTGTCTACGGCTCACCGGCCAGCGCGAGGCGGCGGAGGATTGCACCCAGGAATCGTTCGTCGCGGCCTGGAGGGCGCTCGGCCGTTTCGAGCGCCGCAGCCGGTTCTCGACCTGGATGCAGCGCATCGCCATCCGCACCGTGCTGTCGCGGCGCCGCGGGCTGCGCTTCTCCCGGGAGGTGGGCGAGCCCGCGTCGGGTCTCCCCGACCTGCCGGCCCCGGATGGCGCGCCGCCGCTCGATCTCGAGCGCGCGATCGCCGCGCTGCCGGACGGTGCGCGAGACGTGCTGGTGCTGGTCGGCATCTACGGCTACAGCCACAGCGAAGCGGCCGGCGCGCTCGGCGTGGCAGAAGGCACTTGCAAGGCTCAATTGCATCGCGCCCGCGGGTTGCTGAGCGAGGCGCTGGGACTGGAGACGGCATGAAAGACGGTGCGCGCACTACCCTCGACGAACAGCTGGCGAAGCTCTCGCCCGACATTGTCCCGCCGAGAAATCTCTGGCCGGGAATCGTCCGCGAGATCGTGCGCCGGCCGCGCGCCTCGCCGGCCCTCGCCTTTGCGGCGGCGGCGGCCGTGATCTCAATCGCGGGGGCGCTTGCCTGGGTGGTGCTGCACAGCAGAGCAGAGCCGATTGGCAGCCGGCCGGCAGCCGCCCATGTCGCCGCGAGCTTCGAGGAACCTCGGGAGGCGGGCTATCTCGCCACCCGCGCCGCGCTCGAGGAGACCTTCCACGAGCGGCTCGCACTCTTAGATCCCGCCACGCGTGCGCAGATCGAGTCGAGCCTGGCGACGATCCACGCGGCGCGCGAGGACATTCGCAAGGCGCTCGCGGCGGATCCCGAAAGCCCGGTGCTCGAGCAGCTCCTGGAGAGCGCCTGGCACGACGAATTCGATCTGTACGATGATGTCGTGCGCACCACCCAACCCTCCTTGGCGAGAATCTGACCATGCCTATACCCACAATGCGATTTCTCTCGTGCGCGATGGCCGCGATGCTCTCTGCATCGCTCGCTCCTCCCTCATCGCCCCTTTACGCCGCGGCGGAATTCCGCGAATCGCGCGGCGCCGATCCTCAAGGGACGGTCGAGATCTTCGATATCACCGGATCGATCGAGCTCACCGGCTGGGATCGGCCGGAAATCGAGGTGACCGGCGCGGCCGACGACCTCGGTGACCGCGTGCATATCTCCGGCGGCGGCGATAAGACCTCCATCCACGTGCGGCCGGGAGTCGGTGCGGGGCACGCGGGCGACGAGCCTCGTCTGGTGATTCACGTGCCGGAGAAGAGCGACGTCAAAGCTACGCTGGTGAGCGCCAATCTCAAGGTGCAGGGCCTCAAGGGCGATGTCGATCTGCGTACCGTGAGCGGCAACATCAGCGGCGAAGTCGGCGGGGATCTGCGCGTCAATACGGCGACCGGGTTCGTCCACCTGACCGCGCGCGGCGCGAAGTCGACCGAGGTGAGGACTATCAACGGCGACGTCGAGCTCACGGGCGGGTCGGGCGAGGTCGAGATCCAGACCGTGAGCGGCAACGCGAAAGTCGATGTCACGACGCTCACGCGCGGCCGTTTCCACAGCATCTCGGGCAATCTCAAGGCCAACCTCTCGCTCGCGCCCGACGCGGAGGTCGATGGAGAGTCGGTCAGCGGGAATATGCGCTTCGACTTTCCGGCGGCACCCGCGGCCGACTTCGACATTCAAACCTTCAGCGGTGACATCGATAATTGCTTCGGCCCGAAGGCGGAGAAGGCCCACTATGGGCCCGGCTCGCGCCTCGAATTCAAGAGCGGTCAGAGCCAGGCGCGGGTGAGAATCGAGACCAAGAGCGGGGACGTTCATCTGTGCACCGGCGCCCTGCGGCACGAGGCGGCCGCGCCGGTTGCGAACTACCGCAGAGCCCGCGACATCTTTTACGCTATTTAGATAAAATCCGCAGGCGTTGGACACCGCCGGCGCCATTCCTGCTCCCACCGAACGACCGTTTCGCCGCGCGGCCCGAAGCGAGCTTGCCGCGCGCTTCGAGGGCGCGTTGGCGAGTGCCGACGGAGCGGCGGGTGCACACTGCATTCACGAGTTCTGGATGCGCGGCG
>JBEKVP010000389.1:0-3322 GCA_049513935.1 Steroidobacteraceae bacterium | reverse complement strand
CAAGCCATGTGGTTGAGCTGCCGTCACGGAGACTCGCCGAATCTCGAATTTGAGCCAGTAGCCACCAAAATACCTGTGGATCCGCCCATCAAAAGCCAGTAGAAACTCGAGGGTATGTTCATGCGGTTTCTTCACCATAGCTTATCATATCCTCATAGGATATTATACGGCACGGTGAACTTGGTCAAAACATCGACATTCCCGTCTGAAGATCGGCCGCTATAGCAGACATTACTCATCAGTCGCAGGCTGAGCCCGCTCTTCACAAAACTTTACCAGGCGTACAACCGCCGCACATCGAGGCCGCGCATTCTTCATCGGGTATTCCCTTCACCTGACACAAGGAGTGACACATGAACAATCCAACACCGACCGGCCCGAGCGCGCCGTCGGGCCGCCGCCTCTTCAGCCGCTACACCGCCGTCGCATTCCTCGCAGGTGCCGCCCTCGCGGCCGGCGTCGGCGGCCTGGCGCGCAGTGAAGCCATGAGCGGCTGGCATCGCGGCATAATGGACGGCACGCACAGCGCCGCCGAGGTCTCGGCTCACGTCGATCACATGCTCAAGCACTTCTACGTGGAGGTCGATGCGACCGACGCGCAGAAGGCCCAGATCGGGCCTCTCGTTAAGCAGGCGGTCAACGACTTGATACCCCTGCATTCGCGGTTGCAGTCCGCGCACAGCCGCGCGATGCAGGCCCTCGAGCAACCGACCGTCGATCGCGCCTCGCTCGAGGCGGTACGCGCCGAACATCTGCAACTCGCGGATGAGGCCTCGAAGCGCATCGCGCAGCTCATCGGCGATGTCGGCGATGTACTCACGCCGACGCAGCGTAAGGCACTCACCGGGCATCTCGAGCGCCTGCACGGGATGCCCCATTCTTGAGGGGCCCTGGTGAATTCGGGCGGCGGGCCGTAGAGTCGTTGGCTGCATGGCCGAGCGTATTCTCCTGGTCGAAGACGATCCCCGCCTGGCCGAGATGCTGTCGGAGTATCTCGGTCAGGCGGGATTTCGGATCAATGTTGCCTCGTTAGGCGCCGCGGCGCTCAAGCAGCTTTCCGAGGCCGAGTACGACGCCGTCGTGCTCGATCTGATGCTCCCCGACATGGACGGTCTCGATCTGTGCCGGCGGCTGCGCACGACATCCGACACGCCGGTGCTCATGCTCACCGGGCGCGGCGACGCCATCGACCGCATCGTGGGCCTCGAGCTGGGGGCGGACGATTACCTGCCGAAACCCTTCGAGCCGCGTGAGCTCCTCGCGCGCCTGCGTGCGATCCTGAGACGCGGTGTCCGCGGCAGGGCCTCTGCCGATGAATCGCTGCACTTCGGGCGTCTGGAGATCGACCCCGCCGCGCGCACCGTGCGGCTCGACGGCGAGGCCTGCGATCTCACCGGCTATCAGTTCGATCTCTTGCTGGCGCTCGCGCGCAAGGCCGGCCGGGTGCTGTCGCGCGAACTCCTCATGGACCTCGTGAAGGGCGAGCAGACCGAAGCCTTCGACCGCTCGATCGACGTGCACATGTCGCGCATCCGCGCAGCCATCGAGGACGACCCGAAGAAGCCCCGTCGCGTCATCACGATCCGAGGCGCCGGCTACGTGTTCGCCAAAGCGCAGGACTGATGCTTCGCCTCTACTTAAGGTTCTATCTCGCGCTGGTGGCGAGTCTTCTCCTGTTCGTGGTGGCGACCGCGGCCCTGTGGCATTTCACCAGCGGCTCCGCCGAGCAGGCCGGCATCACCCTCGCACGGCTCGTGCAGAACGTGCTGCCGCCCGCCGCCGCGCCCGCGGCCGAGCAGCAAGAGGCACTGCGCCGGCTTGCGGCCGGGCTCAACGCCGATGTGACCTTGTTCGATCCCGACGGCCGCCCGACGGCCGCCATCGGGCGCCTGCTGCCCCCGCCCGACGCGAAGCATCACCACACGATGGGTGTGTTCCCCTGGGAGCACGGGCCCGTCTCGTACGTGCGTCTCGCCGACGGTCGATTGCTGGTGGCCGGCGTACCGATCGAGTATGGCCACACGAGACTCCTGTTCCACCTCGTGCTGATGACGCTCGCGGTGGCCATCGGCGTCGCTGCTTTTCCCATCGTGCGCCAGATCAGCCGACGCCTCGAGCGCCTGCAGCGCGGGGTCGAATCCCTCGGCGCCGGCGACCTCACTGCGCGCGTCCCCGTCGAAGGCCACGACGAAGTCGCGCGCCTCGCCGCGAGCTTCAACCGCGCCGCCAATCAGATCGAGCAGCTGGTACAAAGTCACAAGACCCTCCTCGCCAACGCCTCGCACGAGCTGCGGACCCCGTTGGCCCGCATTCGACTGGCCGTCGAATTGCTGAAGAACTCCGCCGATGCCGAGCGCCGGAAGGGGCTCGAGCAGGACATCGCCGAGCTCGACTGGCTGGTCGAGGAGATCTTGCTCGCGAGCCGCCTCGACGCCGTGACCGAGCCCCTCGCAGCCGAGGAACTCGATCTCCTCGCGCTCGCCGCGGAGGAATGCGCACGGTACGACGACGTCCAGCTCGACGGTGCCGTCGTCAACGTCCGCGGCAATGCGCGGCTGTTGCGACGACTACTGCGCAATTTGCTCGAGAATGCCCGCCGCCACGGCGCGCCGCCCACCCATGTGAAAGTCGCACGCAGCGCCGACACCGCGATCATCACCGTCTGGGACCATGGTCCGGGCGTCCCCCCGGCGGAATTCGAGAACGTCTTCCGGCCTTTCTATCGTCCGACGGTCGCCGGCAAGTCCACCGGAACCGGATTGGGCTTGGCGCTGGTGCGGCAAATCGCGCACCGCCACGGCGGCGATGCGCGCTGCGAAGTTATGGAGGGCGGACGCAGCTGTTTTGTCGTGATCTTACCGGCGTGACGGCCCTCAAGGGTGTTCGGTCTTGTGCTCCGGTGCACGACTTTCACATTTCCAGGGAGAAACCTTCCATGACAGAAAAGTCTTTAGCGTGGCTGGTTGGCGTGTGCGTGCTTTTGTTTGCTGGAATCACATTGGCTCAAGTTAGGACCGGGACGATTTCAGCAGAAAAGCAAGACTCGGAAGCGAACAGAACCGGGCCGCCGTGCGCAGCAACCGATCAATCTGTACCAAGCGGGCTCGTTGTAGATATCACGCCGCAGCAGAAATTGGATCTACGGGCAGTAAATAACCCCTGCATCAGTGGCGTCGCGTTGCAGATCCATTGGAGCGACATCGAGCCGATCCAAAGAAATCCGGATTGGTCGAAGCTCGATGAACTGTTCGCCGCCGCAGAAGCATCAAAGAAGTGGGTGCATCTCGAAATCTTCCCCGGTTTTTTTGCTCCTGCTTGGGCC
>JBEKVP010000388.1:0-3330 GCA_049513935.1 Steroidobacteraceae bacterium | reverse complement strand
AGTTCGACGGGCGCATCGTACTCGCCGGCGAGCACGCTTCGTACCTGCCCGCCTGGCAGGAGGGCGCTCTCATGTCGGGACTCGACGCCATCGATCGACTGCACCGGCGCGCGGTGGCGGGAGGTACGCCGGCATGATGTCATCCCATCGACTGCGCCGCGCGCTCACGCGCATCCTGATTGCCGCCCCGCTGCTCGCACTCGCGGGCGGCTCCGGACCCTCCTGGTCGCAAGCCGAGGGCACCGGGATGTTCAGCACGGCCAGGCTCAAGACCCCTTCGGGCGAGGAAATCTTCCGGCGGATCTGCCAGGGCTGCCACATGCCCGATGCGAAGGGCGCGACCGGAGCCGGCAAATACCCGGCGCTCGCCGGCGACACCGCGCTTGCCTCGACCGAGTTCATGGCGACCACCCTCCTCCAGGGCCGCCGCAACATGCCTGCCTTCGGAGGCAACGGCGACATGGGCCTATTCTTTGCCGTGCCGACCCTCAACGATGAGCAGATCGCCGCCGTGATCAATTATGTGCGCACAAATTTCGGCAATCACTTCAAGGGCACGATAACGCCCGCGCAAGTAAAGGCTCTGCGCCAATCGCTGCCGCATTCTTAGGCCAACGCTTGGAGAGACACACCATGCAACAACTCGCCCGCGCCTTTCTGCCCCTGCTGATCCTGCCCTCGCTCGCCTTGGCGCAGGATGTGGTCCGGCACAAACTACCCAACGGCAACCCGTTTCCCATTTCTGCGGCCGTGGAAGTTCCCGCCGGCAAAACGCTCGTCTTCTTGAGCGGCATGGTGCCGCCCGTCGCCGATGCGAAAGCGCCCAAGGACAGCATCGCGGCTTACGGAGATACCAAGACGCAAACGATCGGCGCGTTGACGAACATCAAGGGGACGCTCGAGGGGATGCACCTGACGATGGGCGATGTGGTCAAGATGCAAGCATTCCTGGTCGGCGATCCCGCGAAGGGCGGCAAACTGGATTTCGAAGGCTTCATGCAAGGCTATACGCAGTTCTTCGGGACCCCGGCGCAACCGAATCTGCCGGTTCGCAGCGCGCTGCAAGTCGCAGCCCTGGCCAACCCCGGATTTCTGGTCGAGATCGAGGTGACGGCGGTTCGGCCGTAAGCCGACGCGGGCGCGGCCCCCGCGCCGAATGGGCCCCGCAGGCTCCTAGCCGCCCGCCTTCTGCGCCGCAGGTTTCTTGGGATTCACCGCGTCGGGCCCGAGCAGGTACGCGTCGAGCACCTTGCGCGCGATCGGCGCCGCGGCCGAGGCGCCGAAGCCGCCGTTCTCGACCAGCACCGAGATGGCGATCTTCGGGTCATCGACGGGCGCGTAGGCGATGAACCAGGCGTGGTCGCGCTTGCGTTCCTCGATCTCGCTCGTCTTGTATTTTTGATTCTCTTTCAGCGTGAACACCTGCGCGGTCCCCGTCTTTCCGGCGAACTTGTATTGCGCGCCGAGACCCGCCACATAAGCGGTCCCGCCCGGCCCGACCGCGCCCATCATTCCGTCGTGCACCACGGCCCACTGCTCGTCGGTACCGATGTCGACCGGCTTCATCATCTGCGGACTCTTGTTGACGATCTCCGTCGAGCCGGGCGCGCGCATGCCCGACACCAGCCGCGGCACCGCGATGAGCTTGCCGCTCTCGGCGATCTCGGCGGCAAAGTGCGCCTGCTGCAGCGGCGTCACGGTGATCGGGCCCTGCCCGATCCCCATGCTGATGGTCTCGCCGGGGAACCAAACCTGGTCTTGCTTGCGCTTGAATGCGCGCTTCTTCCATTCGGGTGATGCCATAAGGCCGGGCTTTTCTCCCGGGATATCGATTCCCGTGAGGACGCCGTAGCCGAACGCGGTCATGAAGGGCGCCATGCGATCGATCCCGAGCTTCTCCGCCACCTTGTAGAAATACACGTCGCACGATCGGGCAATCGCCTCGCGCATGTTGAGACTGCCGTGCTTCTTGTCGTCGCGGTATGGGCGCGCGTTGCCGGGCAGGATGAACACGCCGCCGCAGTACTGGGTCTGCTCCGGCGTCAGAATGCCGTACTTCTGCGCGGCGAGCGCGTAGAGCGGCTTGACCGTCGAGCCCGGTGGATAAGCGCCGCGCAGCGCCCGATTGAGCAGCGGCACGTCGATGTTGTTGGATAGCGCGCTGTACTGCGAGACGGTCAGTCCCTTGACGAAGTCGTTGGGATCGAACCCCGGCGTGCTGGCGAGCGCGATGATGTCGCCGGTCTTTGGATCGAGCGCCACCACCGCTCCGCGCTTGCCGCTCAGGGCCTCCTCCGCGACCTTCTGCACCCGCAGGTCCATGCCGAGAACCAGGTCTTCGCCGGCGACCGGCGGACGCGAATGCAGCACGGGCGCGTACTCGCCCACCCGCTCCACCGGCCGGCCGGCGGCATTCACCAAGATCTCGCGAAAGCCCGGCTTGCCATGCAGCTGCGCTTCGTACGCGCGCTCGACGCCGAGCTTGCCGATGAGGCTGGTGCCGGCGTACTCCGCGCTGTCGATCGTTTTCAAATCTTCGTCGTTGATGGCGCTCACATAGCCGATGGCATGCACGCCGATTTCTTTGAGCGGATAGTGCCGCGCCAGGCGCGGGTGTATATCAACGCCTGCGAACTGGAACCGGTGGACGGCGAATCGCGCCATCTCTTCCTCGTCCATCTGGATCTTGACGGGAACGCTCTCATAGACCTTGTGGGAGAGGATGGTCCGCCGCACGGCGCTGACCTCCTCCGCGCGCAGCACGCCGATGCCGACGAGCTGCGCAAGAGCGGCGTCCAGCGCCTTGTTGTCCCCGACCTGCTCGCGGACCAGCTCGAGGTTGAAAGCCGGCGCATTGTCCGCGAGCACCAGGCCGTTTCGATCGAGGATGAGTCCGCGGCTCGGCGGAATCGGCTCGTTGCGGATGCGGTTGCCTTGCGAGAGCTCCGAGTAGTACTCGTACTTAAGGACCTGAAGGTAGAAGAGCCGTCCCGCGACTGCGAGCAAAAGCACCGCCGCGAACACCCCAGCGATGACGCTGCGTATCGTGAACAGCCGATTCTCGGCGAACGAGTTTTTGATCTGCGCTCGACGGCGGCTCACCATCGCATGATCTCAGCTACCTCCAAGTTGGATCGTGGATTCTAGGTCAACGAGCGCCGCAGGACTTTGCGCTGATCGATTGAATCCGCAAGCGGCCCGCGGGTCAGCGCGCATGATACACGGAGTAGAATTTTGTGGAGATAGAAATCTTAAGATATTGATTTATATGCAATATCGCTTCTACATTACCGATAGAGATGCATCGCAGGCAACCCAAGCCGCACGCAC
>JBEKVP010000387.1:0-3345 GCA_049513935.1 Steroidobacteraceae bacterium | reverse complement strand
GGATCAGTAGCGTCGGGATGCGCACATTTCCAGCCGCCGCGGTGTAGCGGTGCGCCGCGGAGTCGGGGTCTGGCTCGAAGGTGTCGAAGAACCGGGGGTCCCAGTGCCAGTACCAGCGGCCATCGGCGTGGCGGCGCAAATTACGACGCAATCCGGATAGATCCCGAGGTCTCGGCCGGTGGGGCAGGTAGGCGGTTATCGCGTCCGCAGCCTCCTCAATCGAAGCGAAGCCGTCCGGGCGATCACGCATGAAGCCGATGATGCGCGCGCGGCCGCCGGGGTCGACTTTCGGCGTGACGTCGACGAGGACGAGGGCGCGAGCCGTCGGTTCCGCGGCTTCCCCCGCGACCGTCAGGGCGATCAAGCCGCCCATCGACGCGCCGATCAACACCGGCGGCGTTGGCATCTTACGCATCACCGCTCGAATATCCCCGACCTGCGCATCGATGCCGTAGTTCGAGTCGGGGGCCCAATCGCTGTCGCCGTGACCACGCAGGTCGAGCGCCACGACATAGTACCCCCGCGCGGACAGTTCGCTCGCCGCGCGGCCCCACGAATGGCGGGTCTGACCGCCTCCGTGCAGCAGCAGCAGCGGTACGCCGCGCGGGTCGCCGCCGACATCCGCCGTCAAGGTCACACCGCCAAACCCGCTGAATTTTCCCGTCTTGAGGCCACGCACCGCGCAAATATCGCAGTACCGGGTCGCCGGGTTCGTCTATCTTTCGATAGGTGCCGGTATCTATGTCGACGGCGATTCTGCATCGGCGCACTTCACACGGGGGGTTACGCGATGACTGACGCCTTCATCTATGATCACGTGCGCACTCCGCGCGGGCGCGGCCGTCCTGACGGCGCGCTGCACGAGATCAGCTCGGTGCAACTCGTTCAGCAGGTGCTGCGGGCTCTCAAGGAGCGCAACGAGCTCGACACCTCGTTGATTGACGATGTCATCATGGGATGCGCCCAGCCCGTGGGCGAGCAAGGCGGCAACATCGCCCGGGCCGGGGTGCTGCTTGCCGGATACGCTCAATCCGTTGCCGGCCAGCAGGTTCATCGCTTCTGTGCGTCGGCACTCGAAGCGGTCAACGCGGCCGCTGCCCAAATCATGACGGGCCAGCACCAAGCCGCCATCGGGGGCGGCGTGGAATCGATGTCGCGAACCGTGATGGGCGCCGACAGCGGCGCGTGGTCCGCGGATCCATGGGTCGCGTATCACAATTATTTTGCGCCGCAGGGAATCGGCGCCGACGTGATCGCCACCCTCGATGGGTTCACGCGCACCGATGTCGACGGGTTCGCCGTGGAGAGCCAGCGCCGCGCGGCTCACGCATGGCAGAAAGGATATTTCAAACGGTCGATCGTTCCGGTCCGCGACGTGCTCGACGAAGTCATTCTCGATCGAGACGAGTTCATGCGCCCGGACACGACGCTCGAGGGTCTGGCAAAACTGAAACCCTCGTTCGTTGCGCTGGGACAAGCGGGTTTCGATACGGTTGCGCTGCACAAGTATCCGCAGATCGAGGCCATCGAGCATGTGCACACGGGGGGCAATTCCAGCGGCATCGTCGACGGTTCGGCCGCCGTGCTTCTCGGCGATGAGACCTTCGGAAAAATGATCGGCAAGAAGCCCCGCGCGCGCGTCAAGGCGTTCGTATCGATGGGCTCCGAACCCACGATCATGCTGAGCGCGCCGGCGCCGACGACGCGAAAGCTGATGAAGCGCAGCGGAATGGCGATCGAGGACATCGATCTGTTCGAGATCAACGAGGCCTTCGCGGCGGTCGTGCTGCGTTACATCCGCGAGCTCGAGCTCGATCCGCAGAAGGTGAACGTCAACGGCGGCGCGATCGCGATGGGCCACCCGCTCGGCGCTACCGGGGCGATGATCTTGGGAACCGTGCTGGATGAGCTGGAGCGGCGCGATCTGAACACCGCACTGATTACGTTATGCGCGGGCAACGGGCTCGGTACGGCAACGATCATCGAAAGAGTTTGAGATGGCAAATATGAAGACCCTGACTCTCGAAACGGACACCGATGGGATCGCGACCGTCACGCTCGATGACCCAAGCAAGCCGATGAATGTCGTCTCGCCGGAGTGGATCGAGGAGTTCATCGGGACGATCGAGCGGATCGCCGCGGATCCGGGCATCAAGGGCGCGATCATCACTTCCGCGAAGCCCGCATTCATGGCCGGCGCCGACCTCAAATACTTCTACACGCTCATGGGCTCGCTCACGTCCCAGCAAGCGTTCGAATTCAGCGAAAAGGCTTCGATGCGCATGCATCGGCGCATGGAGACCTGCGGAAAACCCTTCGTAGCGGCGATCAACGGATTGGCGCTGGGCGGCGGATACGAATTGGCGCTCGCATGCCACTATCGGGTCATCGCCGACGATCCCAAGGCTGTCGTTGGCTTGCCCGAAGTTACGGTCGGCTTGCTGCCGGGCTCCGGAGGGACGCAGCGTTTGCCGCGAATGATCGGCATCGAGAAATCCCTGCCCATTCTGCTCGAGGGCAAGCCGGTGGGCCCGGCCGAGGCGCTGAAGCTCGGTATGGTGGATGCCGTGGTGCCGGCCGCCTCGCTCAAGCAGGCCGCACGCCGGTGGATTCTGGAATCGGCCGATCCGATCCGCGCGTGGGACAAGAAAGGCTATCGCACCAGCGGAGGCCTGTTGAACGCGGCGGTTGCGAATGTGATGACCTTCCAGCCGGCCGCGATCGGAGCCAGGACCCAGTACAACTATCCGGCGCCGATCGCGATACTCGACTGCGTCTTCGAGGGCACCCTGATGCCTTTCGATAAGGCGCTTCGGCTCGAGTCGAAATACTTCGCCAAGCTGCTCTGCGACCCGGTGGCGCGCAATCTGATCCGCACGACGTTCATCAACAAGGGCGAAGCGATGAAGCTCACCCGCCGTCCCAAAGACGTGCCCCGTTTGAAGGTGAACAAGTTGGGCGTACTCGGGGCCGGCATGATGGGTGCGGGCATAGCGCACGTCGCGGCGGCGGTAGGGATCGAGGTGGTGTTGCTCGATAGCTCGGTCGATCTCGCGGAGAAAGGCAAAGGGGTCTCGGCGAAGCTGCTCAAGAAATCCGTCGAGCGCGGCCAGAAGACGCAGTCAGCGGCGGACGAGTCGCTGGCGCGCATCAAGACAACCGAGCGATACGCGGACCTGGCGCAGTGCGATTTGGTCGTCGAGGCCGTATTCGAGGACTCGCAGATAAAAGCCGACGTGACGCGCAAGGCCGAAGCGGCGATACCCGCCGAGGCGATTTTTGCGAGCAACACATCGACGCTCCCGATCACCGGGCTCGCGAACGCCTTCACGAAGCAGGCGGGGT
>JBEKVP010000386.1:0-3351 GCA_049513935.1 Steroidobacteraceae bacterium | reverse complement strand
GGATTCGCGCCTGCCCGCCTTTGATCGCGACGGTAAATTTCTCTTCTTCATCGCCAGCACGAACTCGGGCGCCACCTCGGACGGCCTCGACATGACCAGCGACCTCTACGAGGTGCGCGCGAACATTTACGCGCTGGTCCTCGCCGCCGATCAGGCTTCGCCGGTGGCGCCCGAGCTGAACGACGAAAAGCCGCCCGCTCAGCGGCAGCCGAAACCGAAGGACGCGGACGAAGGCGCGCGCGCCGAAGCGCCCGCGCATGCGCCTGCGCGGCCCGCGCCGGCGGGCGCACATACGGCCGCGGCAGCGCCGATCGCCGTCAAAATCGATTTGAACGGCATCGGCGCGAGGGTGGTGGCGCTGCCGCTGCCGGGCGCCAATTACGTGAGCCTCGCCGCCGGCACGCACGGCAGTTTGTACTTCGCGGAGCGGGCCGCGGGCGCTCGCCCCGAGGATCGCGCCGCCACCTTGAGCCGGTGGACCCTCGAGGAGCGCAAGAGCGAGAAATTGGCGGATCGAATCGAGCATTTCGAGCTCTCCGCCGACGGCGAAAAAATGCTGCTCGCCGTCTCCAACACCAAACCCGACGCGCCGCCGGAAGCGCCGGGCGAGGATATACGCCCGAGCTGGGTCATCGTGCCCGCGAATGCTCCGCTCAAACCGGGCGAAGGGGCGCTGCCGTTGACCGATCTCGAGGTGCGGGTCGATCCGGCTGCCGAATGGCGGCAGATGTACCACGAGGTATGGCGCATCGAGCGGGCTTACTTCTACGATCCGCATTTCCACGGCGCATCCACCGCCGACGACGAGCGCCGGTTCGAGCCGTACGTCGCCTCGATCGTGTCGCGCGCCGATCTCAACTATATCTTTCAAGAGATGCTGGGCGCTTTCTCGGTCGGTCATCTGCGCGGCGGCGGCGGCGCCATTCCGCACGCACGGCGGGTGCCGGGCGGCCTGCTCGGCGCCGATTACCTCGTGCGCAATCATCGTTATTGCCTGGAGAAGATCTATACCGGCGGAGACTTCAATCCGAAGGTGAAGGCTCCCCTGGCGGAGCCCGGGCTCAATCTGCGCACGGGAGACTGCATACTCGCGATCAACGGAACCGAGCTCACCGACTCGACGGACATCCAGCGGGGGCTGGAGGGCACGGCCGAGCACGCGACGGCGCTGCGCATCGCGCCGGCCGACGGCGGCGCCGCCCGCGACATCACCGTGGTGCCGGCGGCGAGCGAGGGCAGCCTGCGGAACATCGAATGGATCGAATCCAACCGCCGCAAGGTGGACGAGCTGTCCGCCGGCAAGCTTGCCTACGTTTACCTGCCCAACACGGGTGCCGAAGGATTCGCGAGTTTCAACCGCTACTACTTCGCGCAGACGCAGAGACAGGGAGCCATCATCGATGAGCGATTCAACTCCGGCGGCCAGGTGGCCGACTACATGATCGAAGTGATGAGCCGCAAGATCGAAGCCTATTGGTCGCCCCGCTACGGCAACATCGAGCACACGCCCAACGGCGGGATCTTCGGCCCGAAAGTCATGATCGCCAACGAGTACTCCGGCTCAGGCGGCGACGCGCTGCCATGGCTGTTCAAGCAGTCCAAGCTGGGCACGCTGGTGGGCAAGCGCACGTGGGGCGGCCTGGTCGGCATCGGCGAGATTCCGGTGTTGATGGACGGCGGGCACGTGACCTCGCCCAGCGTCGCCTTCTTCTCGCCGAAGGGCGAATGGGACGTGGAAAATCACGGTGTGGACCCGGACGTCGTGGTCGAACAGGATCCGAAAGCGGTCAGCGAAGGTCACGATCCCCAGCTCGAGGCCGCGGTGGCGATTGCACTGCGTGAGTTGGCCGCTCACCCCATCGCGCAGCCGATCAGGCCGCCGTATCCGGACTACCACCGCTGAGCGCGTCCTCGCGCGCGAGGCCGACCTGCCGCAGCAAGCGCTGAAACGGCGATGCCACGTTCATCGCCTGCAGCTGTTTCAAATCGGCGATGCACACCGCCTTGGCGCGGGCGAGATCGGCGGCCGCGAGCACGCGCTCGAGCTCCTTGGCGCCCAGCCGATGCGACCCGTCGACCACCAGCACCGTGCCGCGGCTCAACACATCGCCGTCCGGCCGCCACTCCGCGCCAACGACGGCGAATCCTTCCGCGTCCCACGCCTGGCGCGCAGCGGCCAACAGCACGTCCTTGTCGGCGCCGGCCGCCGCAAGCGCCTTGGCATCGCCGTCGCTCACCAAATAATCGAACGCACGGCGCACGGCATCGTTCATCCCGAATTGCGCCGCCACGGCGCTCTGCCGCTCCGGTGCGACGCCATGGCCGCGCCGGGTGGTCATCGACGCCGCCCGCCGCATGAGCGAGGTCTCGGCCTCGATCATGTCGCGCGAGGTGAATCGGCCTTGGCCGCCGGCGGCGGGCTCCAACGTCACGAAGTCGGCGCAGTGAGTGACGGCGCCCAGCGCAGCGTCGAACTGAGCCGTGCCGCTGGTGCGCGATCGCAGAAATTGCGCAAGTTCATGCTGCGTGAAGACCGGACGCTGATGCGTGAGCGCCCTGAGCGCGACGGTCGGGTCCTGAACGATGGTCTCGCCGTTGTCGTGCACGATGCGTTGCTGTTCGTCGATGCGCTCGCTCAAGTGACTCGGCAATGCGGCGGCGCTGCGCCGGGCCGTTCCGAATCCGATTCTGCGTCCCGGCACCAGCTCGATGTGCTGTGCCTCAAGCGTGCGGTGATCGATGCGCACGGCATGTCCCGCGCGGGCCAGGTGCATATTGGCGTGGGCGGCCCAGGCGGACCGCCACTCGAGCAGAGCCGCCTTGCCATTCCAGCGCCGCTCCTTGGATCCGAATCCGGCCGAAGTCACGCCGCGTAATGTCAGCAGGATATGCGCATGCGGATTGATGGCATCCGCACGGATGCTGAAGTCCGCGATCATGCCCCGCGGGACGAACTCCGTCGCGATGAAGTCGCGCACCAGCGCCAGGCGTTCATCGCCGGACAGCTCGACCGGCAGGCCGATCTCGACCAAGCGGGCGAGTTGCGAGTCCTTGCGCAACTCGCGGGCCTCGACCCTGTTCCACAGCATCTCCCGGTCGCACACCCAGGACGGAGCGACCGGCGGAGCCATGACCTCTGAATGCACCACAGCGCGTTTGCCGATGTAATTATGCGTGACGCCGTAGCGCTCATCGCGAAGCGCGGTGCCCGACCGGTAGGCCGCCGCAGCGACGACGCTCTGGCCTCGGCCCCGCGAAATGATGTTTGCGGTCAAATGGTAGATCGCCAAGGCCCGGTGCCTCCCGTGGGGAGCGGACGCTACCGCTGTTCGCGCCCGTGCGGCCGCGGTG
>JBEKVP010000385.1:0-3352 GCA_049513935.1 Steroidobacteraceae bacterium | reverse complement strand
AACAATCCATGATGATTCACCGACAGCCGGGTGGTGCCCGCCGAGTGATGGCTGACCGCCGCCAGCGGGACCATCGTCTCGACACTAGCGCTCACCGCGGCGCCGCTCGAGACAGCGCCCCGGCCGGTATTTGCAATGGCATTGGTCAACGCGTTCTGCACCGAATTGCTCACGCCCGCGGTCGATGTGCCGGCCGCCGAAAGCGACCCGCTCGCGCCGGCGCCGGGTGCCCCGGCTCCGGACGAGCCGGCGACGGACGAATTCGCGACGGAGGCGCCGGTGCCGGGAACTCCACCGGCCACGCCGGCCGCGGATCCGGCGGCGACGCCGCCGGCGCTCGCGCCGGCCGAGCTGCCGCCGCCCGTGGTGGTCAACGAGTTGGTGGTCTGCGTGCCGCTCGCCGTGCCGCCGGAGGTACTCACGTACATGTCCTCGAGCATCGCCGGACTCTGCCAGTAGCGCGGCGCGACCTCCATCACCACGTGATACTGATTGAGCGCATTGTAGATGGTCGAGACCTGGCGCTGCCCGAAGGCATCGTAGAGAGTGCTGTCCATCTCGGCGACGTTGATGCCGAGGCGCGCGGCGGTATCGCGGTCGTAGGCCACGTCGGTTTCGAGACCCTTCTGCTGCTGGTCCGAATTGACGTCCGCGATCACGGGGCTCGTTTGCAGGGCCGCGAGCAATTTCGGCCCCCATTCGTTGAGATCGGAGACCTTGTCGGCCTGCAGCGTGAATTGGTACTGCGCGTTCGCCTGCCGGGCGCCGACGCGGATGTCCTGGACGGTCTGCAGGAACAGCCGCCCGCCGGGTACCTGCGAGAGCTTGGTGCGGAGCCGCGCGATCACATCGTCCGAGGAGATCTTGCGCACCGCCAGGGGTTTGAGGAGCACGTAGACCGAACCCGTGTTGGTCTGCGAGGCCCCGCCTCCGCTGCCTGCGCCGGTGTAGCCCGCGACGCTCTCGACGGCGGGGTCCGCCTGCACGATGTCCATCAGTTGCACGAGCTTGTCCCTCATCAACTGGAACGAGATGCTCTGGTCGGCGACGATGCCGCCGGTGATGAGCCCGGTATCCTCCTGCGGAAAAAATCCCTTCGGAATGACCGTGAACAAGAGCACGTTGAGCGCGACGGTCACCGCGAGCGCGAGCATGACCCAACCCCCGTGCCGCAGCGACCAACCGAGCGTGCGCTCGTACCAGGCGATCGAGCGGTCGAGGAAGCTGCGCCGGGCCGGCCGCGAGCCGCCCGGCGGGCGCAGCAGCAGCGCGCACATCATCGGCGTCGTGGTGAGGGAGATGACCATGGAGATCGCGATCGCGAGCGAGAGCGTCGCGGTGAACTCGCGGAACAGCCGCCCGACGATTCCCCCCATGAGCAGGATGGGAATGAACACCGCGACCAGCGAGACGCTGATCGAAACCACGGTGAACCCCACCTCTTTTGCGCCGCGCAGCGCCGCCTCGTGCCGCGGCACCCCGTTCTCGACGTGACGCGAGATGTTCTCGAGCACCACGATGGCATCGTCGACCACGAAACCGGTTGCGATGGTGAGCGCCATCAGCGACAGATTGTCCAGGCTGAAGCCCCAGAGGTACATGCCGCTGAACGTGCCGATGAGCGAGATCGGCACGACCACCGCCGGAACGAGGGCCGCTCGAATGTCGCCGAGCGCCAGGTACACGACGAACGTCACGAGGCCGACGGCGAGGAGCAGCGTCCATTTCGTGTCCCGGAGCGATGCGCGAATGGTCGCGCTGCGGTCCGATACGATGGTCAGATTCACATCGCTCGGAAGCGATGCCTGCAGCTGCGGCAGCTCCTCCTTGACCTGATCGACGGTGTCGATGATGTTCGCGCCGGGTTGGCGCGAAAGGATCACGAGCACCGAGGGCTCGCCGTTGGCGCGCCCCTCGTTGCGCAGGTCCTGCACGGAGTCCTCGACGTCGGCGACGTCGGTCAGCTGCACGGCGGCGCCGTTCCGATAGGCGACGATGAGCGGACGATAATCGCTCGCATGGCTCGCCTGATCGTTGGTATAGAGCTGAAAGCGGTGGTCCCCCTCCTCGATCGCGCCCTTCGGACTGTTGGCGTTCGCCGAGGCGAGCGCCGCGCGTACGTCCTCGAGGCCGATGCCGTAGCGGAACATCGCGGTCGGATTGAGTTCCACGCGCACCGCGGGCAGGGTCGCTCCGCCGATCGATACCTGCCCGATGCCGTCGAGCTGCGATAACCGCTGCTGCAGGACGTTGCTCGCCGCATCGTAGAGCTGCCCGCGGGTGAGCGTCTTCGAGGTGAGGGCAATGATCATCAAGGGCGCGTCGGCGGGGTTCACCTTGCGGTAGGTCGGATTGCTCGAGAGGCTGGTCGATACGTCGGCGGACGCCGCATTGATCGCGGCCTGGACATCGCGCGCCGCGCCGTTGATGTCGCGGTCGAGATCGAATTGCAGGGTGATGCGCGTCTGCCCGGTAGAGCTGGTCGAGGTGATCTCCGTGACGTCGGCGATCTCGCCGAGGTACCTCTCCAGCGGCTCCGCCACGCTGGTCGACACGGTCTCGGGATCGGCGCCCGGCAGCGAGGCGGTGACCGAGATGGTCGGATAGTCGACTTGCGGCAGCGGCGAGACCGGCAAGTGCAGATAGGCGAAAGCGCCCGCAAGCGCCACTCCGGCAGTGAGGAGCGTGGTGGCGACCGGGCGCTCGATGAATGGCCGGGACAGGTTCATACCGGTGCGGGATCCGTGCCGGGCGCCCGCCGGCGGCGGCGCAGCCGCAGCGCGAGCCGGCCGAAGGCAAGGTAGATGACCGGCGTGGTGAAGAGCGTCAGGAGCTGGCTCATGATCAAGCCGCCGACGATCGCGATGCCGAGCGGCCGGCGCAGCTCCGAGCCTGCGCCATAGCTCACCATCAGCGGCAATGCGCCGAGCAACGCGGCCATGGTCGTCATCAGGATCGGCCTGAAGCGCAGAAGCGAGGCCCGGGTGATGGCCTCGCGCGGCGCCAAGCCGTCTTTGCGCTCCGCATCGAGCGCGAAGTCGATCATCATGATGGCGTTCTTCTTGACGATGCCGATCAAGAGGATGATGCCGATGATGCCGAGCACGTCGAGATCGTGTCCCGCGATGAGCAGCGCGAGCATCGCGCCGATGCCGGCCGAGGGCAGGGTCGAGAGGATGGTGATCGGGTGGATGAAGCTCTCATAGAGCACACCGAGCACGATGTACATCGTGATGACCGAGGCGGCGAGGAGCAGCGCCTGATTGGTCAGGACGTGCTGAAACGCGGCCGCGGTTCCCTGGAACGCCGTGACGAACTTGCCGGGCAGGTTGATCTCGCGCTCGGCCCGCTG
>JBEKVP010000384.1:0-3358 GCA_049513935.1 Steroidobacteraceae bacterium | reverse complement strand
CGGTTGTTTCCCCGACAAGACGACGTTCGCGAACGTGCTGGGCTCGAAAGTGGCGCCGACGCTCGCAGGCAGGTACACCGACACGAGCTCGTATTTCCGGCTCACCACGCGCGTCACGCTTGGCACTACGGAATTCACCTTGTACAGTCTTTTGTGGGCGAGCCCGGCCGGTAAGGTAACGCCGCTGTTGCGCACTTTCGGGACGATATAACTACATGCCTCACACACTGTTGCTGCGCCTGCCTGCGCCCGGCCAAGAAGACACCGAGTGGCTGAGCATCGACGATTCGGGCCAGCTGACCGCCGCAAAGCAGCGCGGACCGCTCAGCCTCGCCGCGGCGGTGGCACGCTCGGCCCAGGTGGTCGTGCTCGCGCCGGCGACGCAGATTCTCTTGGCCGAGCCGGAGCTGCCGCCGGGGAGCGGCGTCAAGCTGGCGCGGGCGGTGCCGTTTGCGCTCGAGGAGCAGCTCACCGAGGATGTGGACGAGCTGTGCTTCGCGCTCGGGCGCCGCCAGCCGAACGGCCGCACACCGGTCGCGGTGGTGGCGCGCAGCGTGCTGCAGGCGTGGCTCGCCGAGCTCACCGGCGCCGGCATCGAGCCCGCCGCCATTTATGCGGATATCTCGCTGGTCCCCGAGAACCCCGGGCAGACTGTGTTGTGGCTCGAGCGGGCCCGGCTCGCGGTGCGCCGGCCCGGCGCGCTGCCGTTCGCCGTGGAGCTCACGCCGGTTGCCGAAGCGCTGGTGGTGGCGGGCGTAATCCAGGACCCGCTCGCCGAGCCGAGCGAGGAATCCGCGGAGCCCAAGCCGCTGGAAAACGCCTTGCTGTACGTGACGCGCGAGGACTGGGCGCAGGTGCAAGGGGATTTTCAGGCGCTCGCGGGCCAATTCGCTTCCTTGAAGGTGCAACTCCTCACCGACGGGCCGCTGCCGTGGCTCGCGCGGGACCTTGCGGCCACGCACGCCGTGAATCTGTTGCAGGGCGAGTTCGCGCGCGCCACGGACTACGGAGCGAGCTGGCACCGCTGGCGCACCGCGGCCATCCTGGCCGGCGGGCTCTTGGCGGCGCACCTCACCGCCGCCGCGCTGCAGATTCATCAGGCCAATCGCGAGACCAAAACGCTCGACGGGGAGATCGCGCAGATCTTCTCGCAGGCGATGCCCGCCGACACCATGCAGGACGCGCGCGGCCAGATGCAGTCGCGCCTCGACCGCATCCGCCACTCCGGGCCGGGACCCGAGTACTTCCTGCGCACCTTGGAGGCGCTGGGCGGTGCGCTCTCGGCAACGCCGAAGACCAAGATCGATTCCCTGAGCTACCGCGAGCAAGCGCTCGACATGAAGGTCACGGCGCCGAGTCTCGCGGCGCTCTCGCAGATCTCCCAGCTCGTAGCTAAGCAGGGTCTCACGGCCGAGATCCAGTCCTCCACCCCGGTCGACGGCGGCGTCGAGGCGCACATGCAGGTGCACTCCGAAGGCGCCAAGGCGCATCGATGAACGAACTCGCGGCCAAGCTCAAGACCTGGTACTCAGGGCTTCAAGAGCGGGATCGGCGCGTGGTCGCAATCGGCGCCGTAGCGCTCGGCCTCGTGATCCTCGTCGGCGGGATTCTGCTGCCGTTGCAATCGGCCGTGTCGGCGGCGCAGCGGCGCGCCGAAACCCGGCGCGAGGATCTGGCGTGGATGCGCGTCAATGCACCGGAGATCCAGTCCGGCGCGGCGACGCTGTTCAAAGACACGGGCGAAGCGCCCGTGGTCATCGTCGACCGCGTGAGCCGCGAAGCCGGACTTGGGCCAGCGCTCAAGGGCACGCAGCCGAGCGGCAACGGCGTGCGCGTGCAGCTCGAGGCGGCTCCTTTCGATACCCTGGTTACCTGGCTTGCTACGCTCGATGAGCGCTACGGTTTCGCGATCGATTCGATCACCCTCGATCGCGCCGCCCGGCCGGGAGTAGTCAATGCCAACGTCTCCTTCGCAGCGCCGCGGCGCTAAGGCGGCGCCGGCGGCGGCACCCCCCCGCTCGGTGTGGCCGCGGTTCGCGCTGCTCGGCGCGGTCGCGGTGCTCGCCGTGGTGGTGGCCGCGCTGCCGGCCTCGCTCATCACCCGCTTCCTGCCGCCCGGCGTGCACGCGGAGGATTTCTCGGGCACGATCTGGCACGGGTCCGCCGGGCACATCACGGCGGGCGGCCGCGAGGCCGGCGCCGCCGAGTGGCACCTGCACCCGCTCCCGCTTCTGCGTCTGCACGCGCTCGCGGATCTGCATTGGGTCAAGGGCGGATTCGTTCTCGACGGCACGGTCGATGCGAATCGCGCAGGTCTCGCCGCCTCGGATGTCGAGGGCGGCGGCCCGATCGCGGACCTGCGCGATCTCGGTCTCGGGGCCGGCTGGCAAGGCACGGCCAAGGTGCGGGTGAAGGAGCTCGAGGCGAGTTGGTCCGCCGCGAGCCCGGCTCTCAAATCGGCGACGGGCGAGATCAGCGTGTCCGATCTGTCCTCGCCGCAGGTGGCGAACGGCGCTCAGCTCGGCGGCTACACCCTCAAGTTCGCGAACCCCGCGCTCTCCGCCGATTCGGACGCGACCGCCACGCTCGCCGATAGCGGCGGCCCGCTCCGCGTGGATGCCACGATCCGGCTCACACCGAAGACGCGCACGGGGCTGTTTTCCGGCACCGTCAAGGAGCTGCCGGACGCGGCGCCGGCGCTGCGCAACCAGCTGCAAGACCTCGCGCAGCTGCACGCGCGCGATGCCCAGGGACGCATTCCCGTCGATCTCGAGTTCACGTTTTGATGAATGTGATCCGGATCACGCTTTTGTCGCACAGGACGTTTATCGTAATGTCCATCGCCCACGAGGATCGACTCGCCCATGCTGTTGCTCGCCGCCATCGCTCACCTCATCCCCGGCCGCACGCAGCAATCTGAGGAGGGCGCCGTCGCGCTGAATCCCGCGATCGGGCACATCGGCCTGATGATCATTGCTTTGGTCTACGTGCTGATCGTGATGTGGCAGGCTTAAGGCGCGCCTCGAGCGCCATGTCCGACCGGCCTCCCGCCGCCGCCTGCGGCCATTTCGAGCCCCATGTACTCTACCTCGCAGAGTACTTGACGCTACAGCACCAACCGCTTAGATTTGCGCCCTAAAGCAAGGGTGATCTGATGCAACCCGATATTCCAATATCGATCGAAACCCGCGCGCTCGGCACGCTCGCCTACATCAAGAGGTCGATCGAATCATCCGGCTACATGGCGGTGCCCGGAACCGCGGGCTTGGTGATGGGCGTCATCGGCATTCTCGCCGCGGTCGCGGCATCGACGCCGCACTGGGCGCCGCATTGGGCCGCCATCTGGATGCTGGCCGGC
>JBEKVP010000383.1:0-3359 GCA_049513935.1 Steroidobacteraceae bacterium | reverse complement strand
TGAGCCAGCGGCGCTACACGTCGGCGACTGGCATGCGGAACGAGAGGCAGATCATACATGAGCGCGAGGCACAGTCGTCTAATCATCTTGGGATCGGGTCCGGCGGGCTATTCCGCCGCCGTTTACGCGGCGCGCGCCAACCGTTCGCCCCTCCTCATCACCGGGCTCGAGCAAGGCGGCCAGCTCATGACCACGACGGATGTGGACAACTGGCCGGGCGACGTCGAGCACTTGCAGGGACCGCAGCTCATGGACCGCATGCGCCGGCACGCGGAGCGCTTCCACACCGAGCTCGCGCTCGATCACATCAACCGGGTGGAATTGCGGCAGCGCCCCATCCGCCTGCATGGAGACAACGGCGAGTACACCTGCGACGCGCTCATCATCGCCACAGGCGCCTCCGCGAAGTATCTGGGCCTGCCCTCGGAAGAGACCTTCCGCGGCAAGGGGGTCTCGGCGTGCGCGACCTGCGACGGCTTTTTCTACCGGGGCAAGGCGGTCGCGGTCGTGGGCGGCGGCAATACAGCGGTCGAGGAAGCGCTCTATCTATCGAACATTGCCTCTCACGTGACCCTGATCCATCGGCGCGACAAACTGCGCGCGGAGAAGATCCTGCAGGACCGGCTGTTCGCCCTCGAACACTCCGGCAAGGTGACGCTCGCATGGAATTACGCGATCGACGAGATCTTGGGCGATGAGACCGGCGTCACCGGCGCACGGCTTCGGAGCCTGCCGAGCGGCCACACCCGCACGCTGAATGTCGACGGCGTGTTCATTGCAGTCGGTCACCAGCCGAACACGCAGCTCTTCGATGGGCAGCTCGACATGCGCGGCGGCTACATCGTAGTCAAGGGCGGCAGCGAGGGCGATGCCACCGCCACCAGCGTGGCCGGCGTGTTCGCCGCAGGGGATGTGGCCGATCATGTATATCGGCAAGCCGTGACCTCGGCCGGTACCGGCTGCATGGCGGCGCTCGACGCCGACAAGTACTTGGAGCGCATCGAAGCGGAGCGCCACGCCAAGCCGCGCGCCGCGCACGCTTGATGGTGTCGCGAGCGCGTTTCCTGCGGAGCATTGCGGACGTCGATGCGGCCGACTGGAATGCCCTGATAGGATCCGCCGGGAGTTCGGGCGGCCCGCGTGAGGGCGGCCCGCGTGAGGGCGGCCCGCGTGAGGGCGGCCCGCATGAGGGCGCCGCGGCTGCACAACCGTTCCTGCGCCACGAATTCCTGCTCGCGCTCGAAGAGTCCGGCTGCGCCGCGCCCCAAACCGGCTGGGCGCCGCAGCATCTCATCCTCGAGGATCGAGAGCACCGGCTCGTCGGCGCGCTGCCGCTGTACCGCAAGTCGCATTCGCGCGGCGAGTTCGTGTTCGACTTCTCGTGGGCGAACGCCTATGCGCAGCACGGCCTGCAGTACTACCCCAAGCTTCTGTCGGCGATTCCGTTCACGCCGGTAAGCGGGCCGCGCCTCCTCGTGAATCCTCTGGTCGATGCGCGCCCGGTCGCCGACGCCTTGGTCCGGGTTGCGAGCGAGTACGCGCGCTCCGAGCGGCTCTCCTCCTGGCACGTGCTGTTCCCCGACGAGGGCGAGCTCGAGGCGTTTACGCGCGGCGGGCTCATTCGGCGGCGCGACTGTCAATTCCATTGGTTCAACCGCGACTACGACTCCTTCGAGGCGTTCCTTGCCACCTTCACCGCGGAGAAGCGCAAGAAGGCCAAGCGCGAGAGGCGCCGCGTCGCGGAGGCCGGCATCGAATTCGACACGCGCCTCGGCGGCGAGATGGACGATGCGCTGTGGCGCACCGTGTTCGAGTTCTACGCCGACACCTTCTATCGGCACGGCCACGAGCCCTACCTCAATCTGCGATTCTTCAAGCTGATCTGCGAGCGCCTGCCCGAACAGCTGATGCTCAAGATTGCGCGTCACGGCGGCCGTCCGATCGCGCTCGCGATCTTCTTCGTCGGCGAGGACGCCCTGTTCGGCCGCTACTGGGGCGCCGGCGGCAACTACCACAGCCTGCATTTCGAGACCTGCTATTACCAGGGGATCGAGTACTGCATCGAGAAGGGCTTGAAGCGGTTCGAGCCCGGCACGCAGGGTGAGCACAAAGTGCCGCGCGGGTTCGTGCCGACCCTGGTGGGCTCCGCGCATTTCGTCACCGACCCGCGCTTCGCCGCAGCGATCCGCGACTTCGCCGCACGCGAGGCCCGCGGCGTCGATCATTACGCCGCCGCCGTCAACGAGCACGTACCCTACCACCGGGCGGCCGACGAGGGATTGCAGCTCTGACCCGGCTGGTCTGGCTCGGAGAACGCGCGGATCCGGAATGGTTTCCCCCGCTGGAGCAGGCGCTGCGCGAACCGCCGGGACTGCTTGCGGCGGGCGGCGATCTCAAGCCCGCACGGCTGCTCGCCGCGTACGAGCGCGGCGTGTTTCCCTGGTACTCGGCGCAACAGCCGATCCTCTGGTGGTCGCCGGATCCGCGCATGGTGCTCTATCCGGGCGAGTTCAAAATCTCGCGCAGCTTGGCCAAGACACTGCGCAACGGCCCGTACACGACGCAAGTGGACACGAACTTCGGCGCGACGATCCGCGCCTGCGCCGCGCCGCGCCGTTCGGGCGCAGAGACCTGGCTCAACCTGGAGATGATCGACTCGTACGAGGAGCTGCACCGGCTCGGATTCGGCCATTCGGTCGAGACCTATTGGGGCGAGCGGTTGGTCGGCGGGCTCTATGGCATTCAGCTCGGCGGGGTGTTCTTCGGCGAGTCGATGTGGAGCGGCGAGCGCGACGCGTCCAAGGTGGCGCTGGCGCGCCTGGTGCAAGAGTGCGGCTTGCGCAACATTCAACTCATCGACTGCCAGATCGCGAGCGCGCACCTTTCGAGCCTCGGCGCCCGGGAGATCTCGCGCGGCGAGTTCGCCGCGTTCCTGCGCCGCCATGCGCGCCGCGCCCCATGCGCTCCTTGGGCTTCCGGCAACGCGTAAAATTGCATTACATAGGGGCTTTATGCACAATGCGCCCGGCTTCATGTTCAGCACCAAGGGCGCATGTCAAAAGAAGAGGCAATTCAATTCGAAGGCGAGGTAGTCGAGACCCTGCCGAATACGACTTTTCGAGTCAAGCTCAAAACCGGCCACGTGGTGACCGCGCACATCTCCGGCAAAATGCGCAAAAACTACATCCGGATCCTGACCGGCGACCAGGTCACCGTGGAAATGACGCCCTATGACCTCACCAAGGGCCGCATCGTCTATCGCGGCCGGTGATGCCCGAGCGCGGCGATGGTCAGTCGCGGCCGATAGCCCCTAAGCCCGCGCCCCGGCGCGGGCTGCCGCGACCCGATCTTCCTCGGCT
>JBEKVP010000382.1:0-3367 GCA_049513935.1 Steroidobacteraceae bacterium | reverse complement strand
TCCGGGCGAATATGCAGATCGCAGAGGCGCGGGACGACGATCGGGCCACCTATCCCTGGTATGTCCTCGGGGTACTGTTCCTCGTCTACGTGCTGAACTTCATCGACCGGAACATCCTCTCGATCCTCGCCCAGGACATCAAGGCGGATCTGCACGTCGGAGATGCCGAGCTCGGCTTTCTGTATGGGACCGCGTTCGCGATCTTCTACTCCGTCTTCGGCATTCCGCTCGGGCGCCTCGCCGATCGCTGGCATCGCGGGCGCCTGATCGCACTCGGTCTCGCGGTGTGGTCGCTGATGACCGCGGCATCGGGGCTTGCCGGCTCGTTCGCCGAGCTCGCGCTCGCCCGGGTCGGCGTCGGGATCGGGGAGGCGAGCGCCACGCCCGCCGCCTACTCGCTGCTCGCCGATCACTTCCCGGCTCGTCGCCGCGCCGTCGCGATCGCCATTTACTCGGCGGGCCTGTTCGTCGGCGGGGGCCTCAGCTTGCCGCTCGGCGGCTGGATCGTGCACGCTTGGTCGCGTGCCTATGCCTCCGGCGCGGCGCCTTTCGGGCTCGCGGGCTGGCAAGCGGCGTTTCTCGGCGTGGGGCTCCCCGGTCTCGCGCTCGCCCTGTGGGTCCTATCGCTGCGTGAGCCCGTGCGTGGCCGCTCCGGGGTGCAAATTCCACCCACGCGCACCCGCGCTGCCTTCCGGGAATTCGCCCGCGAGCTGGCCGCGATCCTGCCGCCCTTCACGCTGATGAGTGCGGGCCGGATCCCGGGCGGGCTCCGGCGCAACGTCCTCTTTCTGGCGGCCATCGCCGCCTGCGCGGCCGTGCTGATGCGGCTCACCGGCGATACGGCGCAGTGGATCGGCTTCGGCGTCGGGATCTACGCGATCGCCTCCTGGTTCCAGATGCTCGCGGCGCGAGACCGGCCGGCGTTCGCGTTGATCGTCGGCTCGCGCCCCGTGGTGCTCGCGCTCCTCGGCTTCGGCGGCATCGGTTTCATCGTGTATTCCCTGACTTTCTGGGTGCCCCCGTACACAATGCGCACGTTCGGCATTGCGCCCCACATCGCCGGAGTCGCGCTCGGGGTGCCGAGCGGCTTCGCCGCCGCGGTCGGCTGCGTCGCGGGCGGCTATCTCTCCGACGCGTGGAAGCGGCGCGATCCCCGCGGGCGGCTGTTCGTGTGTGGTGCCGGGCTGCTTGCCGTGGCGCCGCTCACGGTCATCATGGTCAATGCCCACGACGTGCGCGTCATCTACTTGCTCTATCCCGTCATGTCCGTGGCGGTCTACACGTACCTCGGCTCGGGCGCCGCCGCGATCCAGGACTGCGTGCTGCCGCGCATGCGGGGCGTCGCGGGCGCGATTTACCTTTTGTCGCTGTCGATACTCGGGCTCGCGCTCGGACCTTACACGACCGGGAAGATAGCGGCGCTTACCGGCTCGCTGCGGCTCGGCATCTTGGGCATGCTCGCAATCATCCCGCCGACGCTCTGGCTGCTGTGGCTCTCGGCGCAAGGCATCGAGGCCGCCGAGGTGAGCCGCCTCGAGCGGGCGCGCGCCGCGGGCGAGGCGGCCTGACGGCACTTGCGCTTCGCCGGGGCGCGACTAGACTTTGGGGGGTGAGCTTCTCACTCTACGCCGCCACCATCCCCTCCTACCGGCAAATCCTCGGTGCCGTCGCGGACTTGCTCGGCAAGGCGGAGGCATTCTGCGCCGAGAAGGGCGTCGCGCCGCGCGAGATCATCGAGGCGCGCCTCGCCCCCGACATGCTGCCGTTCGCTTATCAGGTCAAATCGACCGCCGTGCACTCGCTCGGCGCCATCGAGGGCGTTCGCCGCGGCGTGTTCTCGCCGGACACGACGACGCCACCCGATAGTTTCGCGGCCCTCGCGGCGCGGATCGCGCAAGCGATCGGCGTGCTCGAGGCGATCGAGCCCGCGGAGGTGGATGGGTTCGTGGGCCGCGACATGCGTTTCTCCTTCGGGGAGCGACACATTGATTTCACAGCCGAGAACTTCCTCCTCTCGTTCTCGCAGCCGAATTTCTATTTTCACGCCGCGACGACCTACGACATCCTGCGCTGGAAGGGGCTTGCCATCGGCAAGCGCGACTTCATGGGGAGAACGCGCCGGAAGTAGCGCGACCGTGCAGGCCTTGTCGCGACGTCGGACTCACCCTAGTCCGATCGGCGGGAACGCCCAAATTCGGGAGCGAGTTCGCCCAGGGCTTCGGCGAGCGGCTCCAAATGCGCAATCACCGCGCGGGCGCGGCCAACGCTCGTGCGGTAGATCGGCCGGCGCACCTGGGCGGCGCTCGCGGTATCGACTGCGCGGCGGGTCTGGAAGAAGCGCGCACACGCTTCGTTCCAAGGCAGGTCGAGGAAGTGCACGAGGCGCCGCGCCTCGAGCGGCTCGGCCACGAGCGTTTCGTAATCCACCTCCAGGAATGCGCGTGCCGGCAGCACCGCGCGCCAATGCGCCATCAGTGCATGGTAGCTGCGGTAATACGCTCCCATTTCACGCAAATCGTAGGTGAAGGGATAGTTGCCGAGGAACAGCTTCGTATAAGCCGAAAAGCAAGTGTCGAGCGGATTGCGCCGGCAATGGATGATGCGTGCCCGCGGAAAGATCCGGTGAATGACGCCGAGATGGAGAAAATTGCCGAGATCCTTGTCGACCACGCGAAGCGCGCCGGGCGACAAACGCCGCAAAGACTCGAGTGCGCTCTGTGCGATGCGCTCATCGTCGTGCGACTCTGCGGAGTCGGGCAAGAGCGCCGCCGTCTCGAACAACGCGCGCAAGCGGGTTTGCTCGCCGGCACCATGGACATCGGGATGCGAGGCAACGATCTGCTCCACCAAGGAGGAGCCGGAGCGGGGCATGCCGACGACGAAGACAGGCAACTCGGAAGAACGGGCGCTCGAGAGCCGCTCCTCGGCGGCGAATCTGATCGGCGTACCGGCGATCGACGCCAACTGCTGCGCCGCTGCGTCCGCGTTGTAGTCGATGCTGGCACGCTTCATGCCGTTGCCCCGATGCCAATGTGCGAAGGAGGCATCGGCGTCTGCGCCGTCCATATGCGCCTTGCCCAGCGCGAAATGCAATAGCATCTCGTCCCGATAGGAGCATCGTCCCTCGAGCAGCCGCTGCATGGCGCGGATGTCGGGATCGTCTGCCGCGTAGGTCTTCGCGTTCGTCTTGTTGTACCAGGCGTCCACCAAGGCGGGCTCGTGGCTCAGCGCTCGATCGAAAGTCTCGCATGCCTCCGACAATCGCCCGAGCTGCGTCAGCAGCACCGCCTTGTCCGACAGGGCCGGCGCGGGGCGCACCACGGCTGCGCGATCGAGCATGCGCAAAGCCTCGTCGTCCTTTCCGCTC
>JBEKVP010000381.1:0-3373 GCA_049513935.1 Steroidobacteraceae bacterium | reverse complement strand
TCCTTTGACCTCCCGGCATCCCGCTCTGCATTTGCGCCATAATCCATTCGCGCGTCGAGCGGAGAGTCCGGTGCCGATGGATAGAGATTCCTACGACTACATAATCGTCGGCGCCGGCTCGGCGGGCTGTGTGCTCGCCAATCGATTGAGCGCGGATCAAGGCAATCGTGTTCGGCCCCGCCGCGACACCCCAGGTCGCGGCCGAAACCTATCGCGCTGCGCGCGAGGTCATCATTTGCGCCGGCACGCTGCAGTCTCCGCAAATCCTGCAGCTTTCAGGGATAGGTCCGGCCGAGCACCTGCGAGCGCATCACGTTCCGGTGGTCGTCGATCTGCCGGGAGTTGGCCAAAACCTTCGCGAGCATTGGGCCATGTGGATGAATTACCGGATGACACGTCCGCTATCCTATAACCGGCAATTCTCCGGTCTGCGGCTGATCAAGAATTTGTTGCGCTATGCGTTGACTCGAAAGGGAATCATGGCCAGCAGCTCCCATGACCTCAATGGATTCCTCAAGACGAGACCGGAGCTCGATCGCGCCGATCTGCAGATCCACGCCGCGCCCTATTCGCTCGACCTCGGCACGGTGGCGTCAAAGACCCGATTCGAACGCGGTCACGGGGCGAACATATTGGTCTATCCCACTCGGCCGGAAAGCAGCGGCACGGTCATGATTCGGTCGGCGGCCGTAGCCGACACGCCGCTCATCAGTCCCCGCTATCTCGCCACCGACAACGATTGCCGCACGGCCATCGATGCGGTCCGGCTGATCAGACACCTGGCGGCCCAAGAGCCCCTGAGAGCCTATTTCGCCGAGGAAACTGTCCCCGGACCTCAAGTGAGCACGGACGTGGAGATTCTCGATGCCTGGCGTCGCTTGGGTCAGTCCGGATATCACGCCGTCGGCACCTGCAAAATGGGGCTCGACCACGATCCGCATGCGGTGGTCGACGCTCGCTTGCGCGTGCGGGGTGTGAAGGCCTTGCGTGTCGTCGATTGCTCGGTCATGCCGACCCCGATATCCGGCAATACCAACGCCCCGGCGATGGCCACGGCTTGGCGTGCGGCGGGCCTGATTCTGCAGGACGCTCGATAGCCCTCTCAGGCTGCGGCTTGTCGAAATCCCCAAAGCGCGCTTCGACTCCGAGCGCCGACACCTTCTCGGGGGTGCGCGAAATGCCCACCAACTGCGCGCCCGGGAACCGCGCCCGCAACAGCTTGACCGTGGCCGAACCCAGTTGCCCGCTCGCGCCGCTGATGCCGATCTTCATGGTCGGATCTCCGCTTCGCTCCGTGGAGATAGCTTCGGGTCGTCGCGCCGGCGGCTCACCTTCCCAAAGATAGGGGACGCCTCAATCTATAAAGCGTTCTCCTAGCCGCATCATGGACCATGAAACTTGGCCAACGTCATGAGCGGCGGAAAAAATGGCGATCAAACCGCCTCGTTCGCAGACGGTGTGGAGGAGGGGCTGATCGCAGCGGTGCGGGAAAGCCGGGCGCTGCTGCGGCGAAACGCGCCCCTCGGGGAAGCGCAACGATCGATGACCGACGAGGTCGTGCAAACGCTCGATCGCCTGGGGTTGTGGTCGTTGCTGCTGCCGCCCCGATGGGGCGGCCGGGGACTTTCGTCGGCGGCGTTCAGCCGGGTCAACCGCGAAGTCGCCAAGGGAGACCCCTCGGTCGCCTGGGTCGTGCAGATCATCAACGGCTGTACCTGGATCGCGAGCCTCACTTCGGATCGCCTGCAAGAGGAACTGTTCCGCGCGGGTATCCCCCGCTTCTGCAGCTCGTTCGCGGTTGCGGGCAGCGCGAAGCCGGTGCCCGGCGGGTACATCGTGGACGGCAACTGGCCTTATAACTCCGGTAGCCGGCAGTCGAGCTGGGGGCAGTACCTCGTCAATCTGCATCGCGAGGACGGGACCATCGCGCCCGGCAACTTCGTCTACATTCCCATGAGCGAAGTAACCATCGTGGACAGCTGGTTCACGGTGGGGATGCAGGGAACGAGCTCGGACTCCGCTGTCGTCAAGAGCCTCTTCGTGCCCGAGCATCGCTTCGTTTCCGCGGAGCGGAGCTTCGGCTATCGCGAGCCCGACAAAAAGCATGTGGGCGCCCCGTCGGACAACTGGCTGGTGTTTCCGCTGATTCGTGCGGCCGGTCTCGGGCAGCTGGTCGGGGCGGCGGAGGCAGCACTCGAACTCGCCCTGGAGGGCGCGCAGCGCAAGCCCGTTCCGAACACGACCTATGCCAAGCAGATGAATTCCCCGGTCGTTCAGCGCAATCTCGGCGAGGCCGCGGCCAAGATCGATGCGGCCTCCACGATCACGGTCTCGCTGTGCGACGAGCAGGACCAAGCCGCCCTCGCCGGCCGCCAGCTCGCGCTGCCGGAGCGCGCGCGCCAGAAGGCCGCGTGCGCGCTGGTCGTCGAGCTTCTCGGAACCGCGCTCGACAAGATCATGTTCGTCGGCGGATCCTCCGCGTTTGCGCGGTCCAACGACCTGCAGCGATTCTGGCGCGACTTCAACATGGCGGCGCGCCACGCGATTTATCTGCCGGATTTCGGCTACGAGGTTTACGGAGCGCTGCGCTTGGGACTGAATCAGACCGCCGTGCCGCCCAACTTGATCTAAGAATACGGCCGCCATGGATGTCAGCAGCGCGTTGGCCACGCGGAAATCGATCCGCGCCTTTACCGACCGGGCGGTGCCGACCGCGACGGTCCGCGAGCTCATCGAGCGCTCGGCGCGCTCGCCCTCGGGCAGCAACCTGCAGCCCTGGCGGGTCTATGCGCTCGTGGGACAGGCGCGCGACGCGCTGGTGCGCCGGATCAGAGCCCAGCTCAAGGATCTGCCGCGCGGCGAGCCGCCGGAGCGCAGAATCCACCCTCCTGACCTCTCAGAACCTTTCAGTTCACGCTACTTTCGCGCGGCATCGCGGGTGTACGGCGCGCTCAGCATCGCACGCGAGGACATGCCGGCGCGCTCGCGGCACCTCGCGCGAAACTGGGAATTTTTCGGAGCGCCGGTCGGGATGATCTTCACCATCCATCGCCAGATGGAGCCCGGGCAGTGGGCCGATCTAGGCATGTACATGCAGAGCCTGATGCTGCTGGCCCGCGACCACGGCCTCGATACCTGCGCTCAGGAAGCCTGGGCGCTCTGGCCCAAAACGTTGCGAGAGTGCCTGTCGCTTCCGCCCGAAGAGATGGTCGTGTGCGGCATGGCGCTCGGCTACCGGGACGCCGAAGCGCCGGTGAACACGTTCGTGAGCGAGCGAGCGCCGCTCGACGAGTACGCCAGCATCCTTGAGCGCATCGAGCCCTAGCCGAATAGTCGCGCTATAGCCGCGGTCGCGCGACCCACGACTCGCAGT
>JBEKVP010000380.1:0-3399 GCA_049513935.1 Steroidobacteraceae bacterium | reverse complement strand
GGGCTCGCTCACGCTGCCGCTCAAGAGCGGCATCAAGGTCGAGCTCAAGGACAAGCGTTTGGAGGTCGATGCCAACACGGCCGTCGAGGGATTGAACGCGGTCGCGGGCGCGACGCGCGCTCATCTCGCGAACATGGTCACCGGCGTCACCAAGGGGTACGAGAAGAAGCTCGAGCTCGTGGGGGTCGGCTACCGCGCCGCCGTGCAGGCGAAGAGCCTCACCCTGACGCTCGGCTATTCGCACTTGATCAATTATGCGATCCCCGATGGCGTCACGATCGAGACGCCCAGCCAGACGGAAATCGTCGTCAAGGGCATCGATCGGCAACGGGTCGGGCAGACGGCGGCGGAGATCCGCGGCTTCCGGCCGCCCGAGCCCTACAAGGGCAAGGGTGTGAAATATTCGGACGAGAAGATTTCGCTGAAAGAGGCGAAGAAGAAGTAACCCCATGAAGCTAGACAAACGAGACACTCGGCTGCGCCGCGCGCTGCGCGGCCGCGTGAAGATCAAGGAGCTGGCGGCGCTGCGCCTGTCGGTGCACCGCACGCCGCGGCACATCTACGCGCAGATCTTCGCCGCGCAAGGCGACAAGGTGCTGGTCGCCGCGTCGACCGTGCAGAAGGAAGTGCGCGGCGAACTGAAGACGACCGGCAACATCGAGGCGGCCAAGGCCGTCGGCCGCGTCATCGCGGAGCGCGCCAAGGCCTTGGGGCTGACCAAGGTCGCGTTCGACCGCTCCGGCTTCATGTATCACGGCCGCATCAAGGCGCTGGCGGATGCCGCGCGTGAAGCCGGTCTCGAGTTTTAACGGGAGGTCCGAAGGACACTATGGCTAGAACAGAGAAACCCATGTCCGGCGACGACCTGCTCGAGAAGCTGGTCGCGGTCAATCGGGTTGCGAAGGTGGTCAAGGGCGGCAAGCAGTTCGGCTTCACGGCGCTCACCGTCGTGGGTGACGGGGCGGGGCGGGTCGGCTTCGGCTACGGCAAGGCGCGTGAAGTGCCGGTCGCGATCTCCAAGGCGATGATGCAGGCGCGCAAGAGCTTGGTGAGCGTATCTTTGAAGAACGATACCTTGTTCTACGCTGTCAAAGGACGGCATGGGACCACGCGCGTCTACATGCAGCCGGCCGCGGACGGTACCGGCGTGATCGCCGGCGGCGGCATGCGCGCGGTGTTCGAATGCGCCGGCGTGCGCAACGTGCTCGCCAAGAGCTACGGATCGCGGAACCCGATCAACGTGGTGCGCGCCACCATGGATGCGCTGGCCAAATTGCGTGCACCCGACGATATTGCCGCGAAGCGCGGCAAGACCGTCGAGGAAATCATGGGCTAAGTCATGACCGATAAGTCAGTCAAAGTCACCTTGATCAGGAGCTTGGCCGGGCAACTCGCCAATATCCGCGCCTCGGCGCGCGGGTTGGGGCTGCGCCGGATCGGACACAGCGTGGTGGTTTCGGACACGCCGTCGAACCGCGGCATGATGAACGCGGCGAGCCACATGCTGAAGGTCGAGCCGGCGTCGGCTGCGGTCCCCAAGAAGGCAGATTAGGCAAGAGAGTCAACCATGCGCTTAAACACCATCAAGCCGGCCACCGGCTCCAAGCGGGAGCACCGGCGCGTCGGGCGCGGGGCGTCCGCCGGCCAGGGCAAAACCTGCGGCCGCGGCGTCAAGGGCCAGCGCGCGCGCAAAGGCGGCTACCACAAGGTCGGATTCGAGGGCGGCCAGATGCCCCTGCAGCGGCGGCTCCCGAAGAGCGGATTTCGTTCCGCCATCAAGTCCTCGCGCACCGAGCTCACGCTCGATGATCTGATGCGCGTCGAGACGGGCGAGGTGACGCTGGCCGCGCTGATCGCGGCGAACCTCGTGCCGGAGTACACCGAGCGCGTCAAGATCATCCTCTCCGGCGCGGTCTCCAAAGCCTACGTCATCAAGGATAAGGCGATCAGCGCGACCAAGGGCGCGAAGAGCGCAGTCGAGACGGCCGGCGGCCGCTTCGAGGCTTAAGAGCTCACGTGGCTACCTCAACCGCCAGCGCCGCCGCCGCACTCGGGGACATGACACGCTTCCAGGAGATGCGCAAGCGTCTCTGGTTCCTCCTGGGCGCGCTCGTCGTATATCGCATCGGGACGTTCATTCCGGTCCCGGGTATCGACGCCGCTCGCTTCGCGGCGTTTTTCGCCGGACAGCAAGGGACGCTGCTCGGCATGTTCAACATGTTCTCGGGCGGCGCACTGCAGCGGTTCAGCATTTTCGCCCTGAACGTGATGCCCTACATCACCGCCTCGATCATCGTGCAGATGGCCTCGATGGTGTACGCGCCGTGGAACCAGATCCGCAAGGACGGGGAGTCCGGACGGCGCAAGCTCATGCAGTACACGCGCATGGGAACGGTGTTTCTCGCGGGTTTTCAGGGGTTCGGCGCGGCCCTCGCCATTCAGAACTCCGGCGGCAACCTGGTGCCGAACCCCGGGCCTCAGTTCCTGTTCGTCGCTACCGTCTCGATCACCACCGGCACGATCTTCGTCATGTGGCTCGGCGAGCAGATCACCGAGCGCGGCATCGGCAACGGCATCACCATGATCATCGTGGCGGGCATCGTCGCGGGCCTGCCGCGCGCCATCGGCAATACGCTGGAGATGGTCCGCAATGGCGAGATGAACGGTCTCATCGTGGTGCTGATCATCGCCGTGGTCATTGTGGTCACCACGTTTTGCGTGTTCGTCGAGACCGCGCAGCGCAAGATTCAGGTGAACTACGCCAAGCGGCAGGTCGGCCGCCGGATGATGCAGGGCCAGAGCACGCACCTGCCGTTCAAGCTCAACATGGCGGGGGTCATTCCGCCGATCTTCGCCTCGAGCCTGCTGGTGTTCCCGGCGACCATCGCCCAGTTCTTCGGCAACAGCCCGAATCCCAACGCGATCCAGAGGACCTTGCAAAAGATCGCGGCCGTCCTCAACTATGGGCAACCGCTGCACGTTTTGCTGTTCGCGCTGCTGATCATCGGGTTTGCGTTCTTCTACGTGGCGCTCGTGTACGACGCGCGCGACACGGCCGAGAACCTGAAGAAGGCGGGGGCCTTCATTCCCGGAATCAGGCCCGGCCAGCAGACCGGGGATTATCTCGACAAGGTGCTGACGCGCCTGACCTTGTGGGGCGGCCTGTACATCATGAGCGTCTGCTTGCTGCCGGAGATCATCCGCATGATCAATCCCAGCATTCCGTTCCAGTTCGGCGGGACGTCGTTGCTGATCATCGTGGTCGGCGTCATGGACTTCGTGGCGCAGGCGCGCTCGCACATCATGTCGCATCAATACGAGGGGCTCATGAAGAAGTCGAGCCTCCGAGGCATCGGGAGCAGGAAATGAAAGTTCGTCCTTCGGTCAAGAAGATCTGCA
>JBEKVP010000379.1:0-3401 GCA_049513935.1 Steroidobacteraceae bacterium | reverse complement strand
GACGGCAGTGACGATCGTCAGGACCACGATGAGGCGCGAATTGAACCAGTCGAGATCCTTGCCCTTGTCGAGCATGATCTGCAGCGCACCCACCCACACGAATAAGAGCAGGAGGCCCATGCGGTCGATCGGGAGCTTCTGAGTCGGCGTCTCCTGGGATTTGAGATTTTTCCAGCAGAGGAACGCGCAGAAGATGCCCACGGGCACGTTGATGAGGAAAATCCACGGCCAGACGTAGTTGTCGGAGATGTAGCCGCCGAGGAGCGGGCCCGCGATCGGCGCCATCAGCGTCGTCAGCGACCAGATCATGAGCGCGGTGTGGCGCTTCAGCGGACCGAACACGTTGATCAAGAGCGCCTGGCTTCCCGGAATCATCGGGCCGGATACCGCGCCCTGCAGTACCCGAAATATGATGAGGGACGGCAGGCTCCAGGCGAGCCCGCAAAGGAGAGACGCAGCGGTAAAGAGCGCCACCGACACCACGAACGTGCGCACCACGCCGAAGCGCTGCATGAGCCATCCGGTGAGCGGCACCGACACGCCGTTCGCCACCGCGAACGATGTGATCACCCAGGTCCCCTGATCCGAGCTCACGCCGAGGTCGCCGCTGATGGTCGGGATCGAAACGTTCGCAATGGAGGTGTCGAGCACCTGCATGAACGTCCCCAACGCCAAGGCGACGGCGGTCAGGGCCTTGGTGCTGCCGGCGAGCGCCGGCGCAGGGGCCACGATGGAGGAATCGGCACTCACGGTCTCCCGTCCTTGCCTGCTTCGCGTCCCTTTACTTGCTCGCCGCCACGAGGGCCGCTGCGCGCTCGCGAGCTTTGCGGCTGAGCCGGGCGGGCTCGTCCGCTTTCGGACCGGCGTTGTCGGTGATGATGGCTGCGATGCGCGCGTCCACCGACGGATCGTCGGCCGCACTCGCCTGCCTGGGTAGCGGCGCGTTGCGCACGGTCGTCGTCATGAGCGGGCCGGAGGTATCGTGCAGATCGACGCGCACGCTCGTGGAAAGTCCCACTCGCAGCGGGTGCGTTTTGATCTCGTCCGCATTCAGGAGAATGCGCACCGGCACGCGCTGCACGATCTTGATCCAGTTTCCCGAGGCGTTCTGCGCCGGCAAGAGGGCAAAGGCGCTGCCGCTGCCGGCGGCAATCCCGACCACGTGCCCGTGGTAGGTGACGCCGCGTCCGTACAGGTCCGCACGGACGGTCACCGGTTGTCCGGCTCGCATGCGTTTCAACTGCACCTCTTTGAAGTTGGCATCGATCCACACATCGTCGAGCGGCACCACGGCGAGAAGCGGCGTGCCGGCGGCCACGCGTTGTCCGAGCTCCACCGATCGTTTCGCGACCACGCCGCTCACCGGCGCCGTGAGCTCGGTTCGGTGCACCGCGAGGGCCGCGTTGCGCACGGCGGCCGCGGCGGCGAGCACCTGCGGATGGTTCGCGATCGTGGTGCCGTCGATCTGCGCGATGGTCTGGCTCAGGGCCTCGCGCGCGGCGGCCACATTGGCGCGGGTGGTGGTAACGGCATCGCGGGCGTGCGAAAGCTCTTCCTCGGAGATCGCGCCGTCGTCCAACAGCCCGCCGCGCCGCTTCAAGTCCTCATCGGCGGTACGCTCCGCCTGCTCCCGCTGATCGATCTGGGCGCGCAGCTCCTTGCCCTGCGCGAACAAGCCGCGCACCTGGCGCACCGCACGGGCAAGATCCGCCTCGGCGTTCGCCTGGGCGATTTCGGCATCCGCGGGATCGAGCTCGAGCAAGCGTTGCCCCGCGCGCACGGGCTGCGTGTCGTCGACGTGCAGCGAGATCACGGTGCCGGGAACCTCGCTCGTCACCTGCACCACGTCGCCGTCGACGTATGCATCGTCCGTGGATTCGTAGTACCGGCCGTCGAAGAGCCAGTAGCCTCCGTAGCTGAGGACCCCCAAGGCGACCGCGGCGCCCAACCCCAGAAGTCCCAGCCGACGCGCACGGCGCGGCGCGGTCTCGGTTCCGGAGGTCATTTTGGATGCTTCGCTGGTTGTGGATTCTTGCGTGTTCATGAACCTGTCCGCGTCAATAGTCGAGAAGAGTCGGCCGTGCGAGGGGCAGCGGCGAGCGCACCGGAGGAGCGGGCGTCGAAGTTGCCCCCCACGGCGAGAAGCAATGTCACGCGCGCGATTGCCTGGCTGGCGAGAATGTCCACCATGGTCTGGCGCGCGGCGAGCACTTGCGTTTCGGCGTTGAGCACCGACAGGTAGCTCGCCAGTCCCGCTCGATAGCGTTCCTCGGCGAGTTTGTAGGCCGCTTCGCTGGCTTCGAGCGTTTGCTGTTGATCGAGGCGCTCGCGCGCCAGCGCGTCGATGCGTGTGATTTGATCCGCCGTCTGCTGAACGGCGTGCAGCACGGTGTCGTTGTAGGTGGCGATGGCCGAATCGAGCTGCGCCTCGCTGCCGCGATACTCGGCGCGCAACCGGCCGCCGTCGAACAGCGGCAACGAGATCAGGGGGCCTGCGCCGTAGCCTCGCGCATTCCATTGCACGAGATTGCTCATTCCGAAGGCGCCGATGCCTGCCACGGCACGAAGACTCACCTCGGGATAGAACGCCGCCTTGGCGGCCTGTCGGCCTGCATCCGCGGCCTCTACGGTCAATCGCGCGGAGAGCACGTCGGGCCGGCGCGCCAGCAGATTGATCGGCAGCTCCGTGGGAACCGGCAGCGCCGCCTCCACCTGAAGCGTCGGGCGCTGAATCGCTGCATAACCCTCGGCGCCCTGGCCGGTCAAGGTGGCAAGCTCGTGGACAGCGAGGTCCGCGGCAGCCTCCGCCTGCTCGCGCGCTACGCGTGCCTGAGGCAGCTGGCTCTCCGCCTCGCGAATCTCGAGCTGCGTATCGAGCCCTGCTTTGACGCGCCGGCGCGTGATGTCGACGATGTTCTGACGTTGCGCTTCGGAGCGCTGCGCGATATCGGCGAGCGCATGCTCGCGGTAGAGCTCGACGTAGGCCTGGGCGATGGCGCCCGCGAGCATCAGGCGAGCGTTGTCCTCGTCCAGATGCGCCGCCCGTGCCAGGTCCTCTGCCCGATGCACGGCATCGGCCTGCCGGCCCCAGAAATCCACATCCCAACCCAGGCTCGCGCCCGCTTGGTCCATCCAGAACGTGTGCCCTGCGAGCGGCGGAGGAATGAGATAGTTCTGCGGCGCGCGCTGGTAGAGCGCGCTCGCGTCGAGATTGGCGCTCGGAAGCAAGGCCGCCCGCGCGGTTTGGGCCTGCGCCAATGCGGCGCCGACTCGCGCCTGCGCTTGCGCCAGGGACGGGCTGTCCTTGAGGCCGAGCCGAATCAGGCGATCGAGCTGCGGATCCTGGAAGGAGTCCCACCAGCCGTCGGCCACCGGTTGGACTTCAACGCCGGAGAGTCCGA
>JBEKVP010000378.1:0-3407 GCA_049513935.1 Steroidobacteraceae bacterium | reverse complement strand
AACAGAGTGAGCGTGAACAGGAGCTTGAGCACCGACCACACGGTGACGCGCGTCCTGCCCGACGCAATGCCGATGTTGTCGAGTACGCCGATGATGGGATCGAGCCACCCCAGGTAGTCGGCCGCGAACGCGAGCCAGAGCGCGAGGGTGAGCCGATTCTCGAGGTTCTGCATCCAGGACTTGTTGCCGAGGCTGGCTGCGAACAGGAGCACCGCGACGCGTATCACGATGTAGGCGCCGACGAGGCGCATGGCGGCATCGAGGATGGTGACGTCGTAGTGCGCGGCGTAGAGGATGCCGCGGGCGAGGATCACGAGACCGAGTACCGCAATCACCGGGATGATCACGATGGCGACGTACGCGATCAGGTCGGTGCGCGACATCGCGGCCTGCGGCTTGATGGTCTGGAATTGCTCGTGATTGCGCAGCAGGATGGCCGCGGTCCATCCGAGCCCCACGCACACCGCCAGCGCTGCGAGCTCCGTCAACACGTTGCGCGTGAACAAGATCTCGAAGAACCCTTGCAGATGCAGCCAGAACTCGGTCATGCGTTGAGATCCGGAATGAGCTGGCTCTCGAGCCGCGCGATCTGGTCCTTCAGCATCAGCTTGCGCTTCTTGAGACGCTTCATCTGCAGCTCATCGACCTTGAAATCCATGGAAAGGCGGGAAATGACGTCGTCGAGGTCCCGGTGCTCGATCCGCAGTTGCCGCAGCCGCTCGATGTTCTTGAACAAGTCGGTATTGACGTTGTTTTCTTCGTCGCTCACGAGGTAGCCGCTTTTTATGAGTCTAAGGTTCAGCGCCGCGCCACACCGGCTCGATGCCATCGGGTAGCTTAGCCAACCGGCCCAAAGGATTCCAAGCGAGTTGTGGATGGTGAAAGTCCGACCCGATGGAGGCTCGCAGCCCGAACTTGCGAGCGAGCGCGGCACAGGCGTGTGAGTGCTGCGCGCCGTTGGCGCCGGTGATCACCTCGATCGCGCCTCCGCCCGCGGCGACGAACTCGGCCAGCAGCCGGCCTCGGGCGCCCGACGACAGCCGGTAGCGCAGCGGATGCGCCATGGACGCAATGCCTCCGGCGTCACGTATCGCCGCTACGACTTCCGCGAGCGGCGGCCATTCGGGTGCGACGTGACCGGGTTTGCCCGCGCCCAGGAATTTGCGAAACGCGTCTTCCTCGCGCTTGACGTGTCCGCCGGCGGCGAGCGCCGCCGCGAGATGCGAGCGCGTCGGCAATCCGGGACAGGCCTCGACCGCGGCGAGCAGCGCATCTCCGGGCAGTCCCGAGCGGCTCAATTTGGCGCAGATTCGACGCATGCGCTCGCGTCGCCGCTCGGCTTGCCCGCCGAGCACGCTCTGCAGCCGCTGCGACGCAGGGTCGATCCACAGTCCCAGCACGTGAATCGATTGATGGCGCCACGTGGCCGAGATCTCGACGCCCGGCACCAGCAGGATCCCAAGCCGGCTGGCCGCGAGCCGCGCCTCCTCGACGCCGGCGATCGTGTCGTGATCCGTGAGAGCGAGCATGCCGACGCCGGCGAGGACCGCGCGCTCGACCAAATCGACCGGCGCGAGCGACCCGTCCGAACAGCTGGAATGCGTGTGCAGATCGATACCGGCGCGGCCCAGGATCACGAAGGTGCGCTCGCGAGCCCGACTGCCTCCAAGTGCCGTCCGGCCATGACCACAAAACCCTGCGACCGCTCGAATCCATCGCTCGTGTAATCGAAGGTATAGGTGCGAAGCAGCCGGCGCCGCCCATCGTGTGGGGAGCGGCCGAGGCGAAAACCAGCGAAGGCGACGGTCCCGTCCAAAAACTGCACCACGGCACGCGAGCAGGCCTCCCGGGCGATGCGGTTCGCAGCCTCGCGTGCCTCGAGCGAGCCATGCCATACCAGATAAGCCGCGGCCAGTGCGCCCGCCAAGACCGTCAGAAAAAGCAAGTCTTCGCTCATCGGGCGAAGCTTACCCTGGATTTCCTCCGGACACGCCCCATAAACGTCTCATGAAAACCACGGTGCCTCCTGCGATGAATGACTCACAGCCCAATTTGAGCGTGCGTGTCGAGCCCAATGACATGGTGCAATATGTGCACAATTTGATGGCCGCACCGCAGCTTGCGAGGCTCTCGCTGGGCGGCGACACGATGCTGGCTCGAGCCGCGCACCTGCGCTGGAACGCGCTCAATCGCGCGTTCGCCGATCCCCGGCTCGGGACCTGGATGAACCCGCAAAAGCACGACCAAGTTCAAGTGCCTGCGGCACTCATCGCGGCAGCGGGCGTGGCGCGGTTGACGATGGAGGGCGACGAGGTGGTGTTCGACATCCCAACGCTGCTCGATGCGACGCTGCAGTTGTGCGAGCCGCTCGGAAACGCCTGATGACGCGCCGCGGCTCAGCCCCTCGGCCGCGCTCGTGCGCTATGATTGTGGGGTGAGACAGAGCGATCTCGACTGGGAGTCGATCGACACCGTGCTGCTCGACATGGACGGCACGCTGCTCGATCAGCGCTTCGACAATTGGTTCTGGCAGGAGCACATTCCCCATCGCTACGCCCAGTCGAAGGGGCTGAGTCACCCCGCGGCGACGGCAGCACTCGCGCCTAAGTTTCACGCGGTCAAGGGAACCATGCAGTGGTACTGCATCGACTACTGGAGTGAGGAGCTCGACCTCGACATCGCGGCGATCAAGCGGACCGAGTTGGCGAGGGTCGGCTATCTTCCGGGTGCCGAGGCTTTCTTGTCGAAGCTCAAGGCGAGCGGCAAGCGGCGCGTGCTCGTGACCAACGCGCACCCGGTGACCCTGTCGATCAAAAACGAGCAGGTGCGGCTCACCGAGCATTTCGATGCCTGTTATTCGACTCACGCCTTCGGAGCGCCTAAAGAGGATGTGGCCTTTTGGCCGCGGCTCAACGCGCGGGAAACCTTCGCGCCCGAGCGCACGCTGTTCGTCGACGACAGCCTGCCCGTCCTCGATGCGGCGCATGAATTCGGAATCGCGTGGCTGCGGGTGGTGAGGCTTCCCGACACCGGCCGTCCCCCCCAAGATACCGGCGGCTACGCTGCGGTCGACGGAGTCGATGATCTCATGTGAGGGCCGGCGCGCCGCCGCCGGGTTTGCCGCCGCGATTGCGCCGCCGCCGTCGCCGTCCTCCGCCCTGGGCCGGGCCCGAGCCCGCAGCAGCCTCGCGGTTGCCTGCGTCTGCGGCAGCGCCACGCGGGGAATGACCATGCGAAGGCTGGCTGTGCGAGGCGGCTTGGCTGTGCGAGGCGGCTTGGCTGTGCGAGGCGGCTTGGCTGTGCGAGGCGGCTTGGCTGTGCGAGGCGGCCTGGCCGTGCGAGGCCTGAGGCGTACGGCGCGGGCCACCCCGGCTGGCGCCTCGATGCGACCCGCCGGATCGAGGACC
>JBEKVP010000377.1:0-3416 GCA_049513935.1 Steroidobacteraceae bacterium | reverse complement strand
GCCCGGCGCAGCCGCCGTGAATTCGATTGCCCGCATTTGCCCGACCGCGACGTCCGCGGTCACTTCCGGCCACCGGGCGCTCGGCGGCACCCACCCTCCATCGGTTCCCACGACCTCGAACTCATGTCCATGCAGATGGATCGGGTGGTTGGTCATGGTGAGGTTGCCGACGCGGATCCGCACGCGTTCGCCGAGCCTCGCGACCATGGGATCGATGCCGGGATAGGCCCGGCTGTTGAAGGTCCATAAATTGAAATCGAGCATCGTGCTCACTTTCGGCGTGTAGCTTCCCGGACTGATGTCATAGGCGTTCAACAGCAACACGTAATCCCGGTCCACTTTCATGGCCGTGGGATCGGCCGGGTGCGTCACCCAAAATCCCATCATGCCCATGGCCATCTGCGTGGTCTCGTCGGCGTGCGGGTGATACATGAACGTGCCGGCCCGCTGGGCGCGAAACTCGTAGACGAAGGTCTGCCCGGCCTTGATCGATGGCTGGTTGAGACCCGATACGCCGTCCATGCCGTTGGGCAGGCGTTGCCCGTGCCAATGGATGCTGGTCGGCTCTGAGAGGCGGTTGGTCACGAAGATGCGCACGCGATCGCCCTCCACGACCTCGATCGTCGGGCCCGGCGACTGCCCGTTGTAGCCCCACAGATGCGCCCGCATGCCGGGCGCGATCTCGCGCTCCACCGGCTCTGCGACCAGATGGAACTCTTTGACGCCGTTGCGCATGCGCCAGGGCAGCGTCCAGCCGTTCAGCGTCGCCACCGGCAAATACGGCCTGCCGTTCGGCGGCTCGAGGGGCGCGCGCATGGTGGCCGAGTCCGTCGTTACGACTTCCGGCAAGCCGGCAAGCGCGGCTTTGCCGACCGCGGTGGAAGCGAAGGCGGCGCCCATGCCGCCGATCAAGTGGCGTCTCGTCACCATGACGTTTCCCCTGCTTGCGGCGCGCTGCCGGAGAGTGCCGTGTCGAGCGCCGATTTGGCGGTCCAGAAGTCGCGCTCGCTCTCGATGGTGTCGTCGACAGCGCGGATTTCGCTGCGGGCGTCGGCGAGCAGGTCAAAGACGCTGAGCTGAGCGGCGTCGTAACGCAGAAGATCCTCTTCCGATATGGCCTTGCGCAGCGGAAGCGCCTCGTCGCGCTCGCGTATCGCGATCTCATGCGCGGCGCGGTACCGCGCATAGGCCTTGCGCACCTCGGCGCGGGCCTCGATCGCGGCCTCGGCGAAGCGCTCGACCGCCTGCGCATACCTCGCCTCCGCCCTTCTGACGCGCGCCCCTCCGCCGTCGAAGAGCGGGACCTCGAGGCTGATCTCGTAGCCGGATTCGTAGGGTTGCGATGCCGGTCCCTGGCGGATGCGCACCGCTCCGGCGTCGAGCACGTTCACGAAGCGCGTGGCCTTGGTGAGCTTGAGATCCTTGGCCAGCGCGTCGATGCGCGCGCGCATCATCTTCAGATCGATTCGGTTCTCGAGCGCCATCCGCTCGACGCCCGGCAGCTCCTCGACGCTTTGCGGGAGATCGGGCAGCCGGTCGGCGAGCCGAAGCTCGGCCGCGTCGGCCGCTACGCCGAGCGCCGCGGCGAGGTTCTCGCGCGCCACGGCCTCGGCGGCGCGAGCTCGTTCCCACGCCAGCGCGGCGCTGAGGTAAAAGCTCCGCTCGCGTGCCTCGTCGATGCGACTCCAATTTCCTGCCGCGCGCATTCTTCGCGCGAGCTCCGCGCCGGTTTCCGCGGCGTCCTTGACCGTTGCGAGATAGCGCGCGGACTCGCGCGCGGCCAGCGCGTTGAAGTACGCCTCGCGCGTGCGCGCCGCCAGTTGCACGACCTCGGCTGCAGCGGCATCTTGCGCCGCCGAGAAGCGGCGCTTTTCGATCGCGTGGGCGTAAGGCGCCGTCAACACGGAAAGCACGCTGACGCTCGCCGTCTCCTCGATGTCGTACACTCCGGCTGCGCTCGCATGGCGCAGCGTCAAGCGCGGATTCGGAAGCCGTCCCGATTGCACGAGCTCGGCTTCCGAGATGCCGAGCTCCTGAAAAGCCGCTTGCAGCGCGGGATTGTTCAACAGCGCGATCTGCACCGCCTCGTCCACCGAGAGCGGCCCCTGCATGAGTGCCGCGACCTGCGCTTCGGCACTGGCTCGTTCCTCGGGCGTGCGCAGCCAGCGGACTTCCTTGCCGAGCCTCGCTTGCGTGGTGTCTGCGACATCGGAGAAGCCGCCGTCCCTGGAGAATGTGGCGCAGCCCGTAAGTGAGAGCGCGCCGAGCGCGGCGCTCCACCGGTATCCGCGCCGGCGCCACCCGTCGCGCCTCGTCGAATCGCGCCTCGTCGAATCGAGCCTCGTCGAAATGGTCATGGTCACCCTCGCTGCCGTTTCCGGCATCAGCCGCTGCCGACCTCAAGATCGAGAGCGAGCGCCGCGCACCGCGCGGGCTCGCGCTTTCCTCAGGATCAGGCGGGCTGACGGGGCGGGCGGTCCAAGCGGTCGATGGCGAGAGCGGGGTGCGGCCAGGCGAGCCGCCGCGCGATCAGGGCGGCGGCGGCCTTCGGCACGCTGAAACGAGGCGCAGTCAATACGGCGGCAGCGCCGCAGCAGCAATCGGTGCAGGCGTGCGCATGGGGCGAGCTCTTGCCGCCCGCGCAGTGCCCCTCCTCGGCCGCATGCAGAGAGAGGTCGCCGCGTGCGGCATCGGTCCGAAGCGCGCTCGGAACCCCATGCGAGTGAGCGCCGTGGCCTTGCCCAAGCGGCTCGCAATGCGCCGCGGACGCGAAGCCCCGCATCGGCAGGATCACTGCCAGGACGAGGGCGAACAGCGGCTTGATCGGGATACGCATGGGCTCAGGGCGAAAACATAGCACCGCCGCGCCCATAATACACCCGCGGGCGGCCGATCTCGGCTAGGCTTGAGAACTACGTCCCCTTATGCGTTTTCGAGGATCCGCTTTGGAGAAGCGAATGGTTAGAAATCTATGGGCGGCGTGCGCCGCCGTGGCGATGCTCTCCCCGATCATGGCACTCGCGCACGCGAAACTTCTCGGTACCTCGCCGGCGGCCGGCGCGCAACTCGACGTTCCCCCGAAGACACTCACACTGCGGTTCGACGAAAAGGTTCAGCTCGCCGTGTTGAAGCTATCCGCCGGCGGAACCGACATCCCGGTGCCATTCGACCGGAGCGTGCAAGCCGCTCCCGAGGTGAGCGTTGCGTTGCCGAGCCTCGCTCCCGGCACCTACCGGGTGCAATGGAGCGCTCTCACGGCCGACGATGGACACGTGGTGAAGGGCACGTTTTCTTTCGTCGTCACGGCCCGTTAGAGGGCGCCGATGCCGCGGATCGGCGGGCGTCGCTCGTGACTTTGGATCCGTGGGACGCCGCGGCGGTCGCCGTCAAGGCGATGCTTTACGGGACCACCTTGG
>JBEKVP010000376.1:0-3427 GCA_049513935.1 Steroidobacteraceae bacterium | reverse complement strand
GAGCCGCTCCTAGCCCGCCGGCGCGGCGGAAGGCGCCGCGCCGCCGCCCGGCAAGTCGATCTTGACGGTACCTGCCAACGTATCGAGCTTGGCTTTGACGTCTTTCGCGGTCGACACCGCCTCGTCCATGTTGCCGTTGCCGAATGCGCCTTGCGCCTTGGACCAGAGCGAGGTCGCATCCCCGAGGGCGGACTTGGCCGCATCGAGATCGATTCCCTTGGCGAGATTGCGATTCTTCTTCTGGCTCAGCATGTCGATTCGGCTCTGGACGGCGGTGAACTCCTGGGGCACGACGCTCGACAGGGAGCTCCACTGATCGTTCAGTTGCTTCGCGAGCTCGGCTTTCTTGGCCGCGGCGGCGCCCGCAAGCCCCTGCGCCTCGGTCAGCAGTGCCGGTCCGCGCGCCAATACGGCTTTATAGTCCTGGGCGGTGAGCGCGGTCTGCAGATCGTCGTACTTGGTCTGCACATCGTTCAAGTGCTCGGGCACGTACTTGGCGGCGTCGGGCGCCGACGCGGTGATGGCCGCCTGGATGTCATCCATTATTTTTTGCGCGGGCTCCCGATCGCTCGCGCAGGCCGCAAGCACGAGGGCCGACAAGGAAATCAACGCGAATTTCTTGAGTTCTCCCAGCCGCATCATGACGCATCTCCTGAAGGCCGTGGACAGCCGGCTCCCGGGATCGTACCTCAATTCCCGGGCAAAACTAGCCGTTCCCCCCGGACAAGCCGCGCCTAGAAGAGCTCGCGCCGCGCGAGTTCGAGCCACTCAGCCTGCGCTCTGCGGTAATGCGCCGGCCCGAGTTTCGCCCCATCCAGCAGATCCTTGAGAATGCCCCGCGCCTCCTCCGTCTTGCCGCGCCGTTTCAACAGCAGCGCGTAGCGCAGCCGCGCCTCGGCCCCGGGATAGGCCGGAGCGGCCGCCGCATAGACGCGCTCGGCCTCGTCGAGCGAATCGAGGGCCTCGAGCGTGCGCGCGTACAAGAGCTGCGCGTCCGCGGATTTGAAGTCCGGATTGTTCTGCATCATCCGCTCGAGCGAAGCGCGCGCCGCGGCGAATTCGCTCTTGGCGAACTGCGCGCGCGCGAGCCCGAGCAGCAGCGTGGGATCGTGCTCGAACACGCCCTTGAGGCCGCCCTCGTAGGCTTGGATCGCGGCATCGAACTGGCCGCGGTCGGTGAGCTCGTCGGCGAGCCGGCGGCGCGCATCGACGTTGCCCGAGATTTCGACCTCGGCGCTCGCACGCCGCAAGTCGCGGTCCGGATCGAGCATGCGCTGCATACCGCTCTTCGCACGCCGCCCGGTTCTGCCGCCGAAGAACTCCGGCAGGATTTCGATCGCGATGTACGCGATCGGCCCGGCCGCCGGCAGCAAGGCGATCGCCCAGATCCACAGAAAATTGCGGCCGGTCTTGATCACGTGCACGATCAACCCGGCTTGCACGGCGAGGGACAGTATGAGGAACAACGGCACTTGGGGCTCCGCAGGCGCCGCAGGGCGCGGCCTAGAGCCGTTATTGTAGCGCGCCTCCTACGGGGGCGAATTCGGTGCCTCAGCGCTCGGCGATGCGGATCTTGCGCTCCAGGTCGCCGCACTTCGACCAGCCGATGTTCGAGAGGGAATATCCGAGCACGTGCTCCGAGCGGGCGTCCACCGTGACTTCCATCTCGCAGCCGTGAAACCCGGCGGGCGCGCCATCCAGTTTTTGCGGCAAGAACCACACGTAGACCTCCTTGGTCGGCGTGGTGTCGATCTTGCGTGGCTTCCCGAAGGCCTCCTGCAGCCGGCCCACCGGCTTGCCGATGCTGTCGGCCGCTATGCGCGGAACCGGCCGCACGGCGAAGGTCGCGTGGTGGCAGCCGGCAAGCGCGAGCGCGGCGGCTAGAAGGGCGGTGAAACTCGAAGCGCGAGACATAATTCAATCCCCATCCAAATCGTGGGTTGAGTGTCTCTCAAGCCGCGGCGCGCTGCCGCCGACCTAGTTCGCAGAACTAGGTTGCAGAATAGGAATCCGTGAAGTGCGCACGCCCCCGGTGCAGCCGCAACCCGTGAGTCATGCCGCGCGGCAGATCTTCCGGGTGATGGCCGGCGATGATCACGGTCACGCGGTCGCGCATCAATCGCTCGAGCAGGCGCTTCATGAGCGCGCGCTGCCGCGGATCGAGACCCGTCAGCGGCTCGTCGAGCAACAACATCCGCGCGCGGCCTGCGAGCGCGCGGGCGATGAGCGCGCGGCGCAGCTGCCCGTAGGAGAGCTCGCGCGGCCGGCGGCCCGCCACGGACGCGAGCTTGAAGAATCGCAGCCAACGGTCGGCCGCCCGGCGATCCTCCGCGCTCGGCGCATCGACGAGGCCGATGCTCGCGTGGCGCCCGCTGGCCACCAGATCGCGCAGGGTCACATTCACTGCGTAATCGGTCTGCAGCTCCGGGGATACGTAGCCGATCAAGCGTTTCCACGCCGCGATCGGCGTTCCTCGGCGAACCCCCCGGCGCTCGATCCGCCCGCCGAGCGCGGGTGCGAGATCGCCGTACAACAACTTGAGAAGGCTGGTCTTGCCCGCACCGTTCGCCCCGAAAATCGCCCAATGCTCGCCCTCGAATACGTCCCAGCAGAGATCGCGCAGCACCCGGCGGTAGTCGACGTAGAGACTCACCCGGCGCAGCGTGAGCCACGGCGCGCGCCGGCTGCGGCGGCGTGCGGGCGCAACGGGCTCGCCCTTTCCGCGCCCCGGACTCACGCGCCCCGGACTCACGCGCCGCGGGCTCGCGCGCGCCGGGCTCACGCGCCCAGGGCGCTCACGCGCGGCCCGCTCGAGGCGCGCGAGCTCCGCGCGGCGCAGCACCCGGACCGAATGGAGGCGGCCTGCCGCGAGCTCGAGGATCCCGCGCGTTCCCGCGGGCACATCGCCCGCGCGATGGGCGGCAACGATCCAGGAGCAGCCTCGAGCGCGCGCCCGTTCGAGCACCCGGTCGATCCGCGCACGGTAGCCGGCATCGAGGCCGTTGTAGAGCTCGTCGAGCAGCAGCCAGTCGGGCGCCTGCCCGAGCGCGCGCGCCAGCAGCGCGAGCCGCTTCTGCCCGTACGAGAGCGTCGAGAACCTGCGTTCCGCGAGACGCGTGAGGCCGCAGGAACTGAGCGTAGCGTCGACCCGCCGCCGCTCGGCGGCGCTGACCGGCCGCAGCAGCAAGTCGGTGCGGTGCAGCCCGGTCGCGACGAGATCGCGGACCGGAAGATCCCAGCCGTAGCGCGCGTACTTGTCTTGCAGCTCGCCGCCGAGATAAGCGATCCTCGATTTGGCCTCGATGAGATCGGTCTCGCGCCGGCCGACCCGATAGACACGTGCTTCCCGGCCCGTAGGAGTCGGCCACACGTCGCCTGCGAGCAGCTTGAGGAGCTGGGTCTTGCCCGAGCCGTTCTCGCCGATGAG
>JBEKVP010000375.1:0-3428 GCA_049513935.1 Steroidobacteraceae bacterium | reverse complement strand
GGCGGCGTGTGGAAAGGCCGCAAGTTGAAGGCGGTCATCCCCGGCGGTTCCTCGGTGCCCGTGGTGCCGGGCGAGGTGATGATGGCGGCCAACATGGACTACGACTCGGTGAAGAAGGCGGGCTCCTCGGTCGGCACCGGCGCGGTGATCGTCATGGACGAGACCACGTGCATGGTGCGCGTGCTCGAGCGGCTCGCGCGCTTCTATTATTCGGAGTCATGCGGCCAGTGCACGCCGTGCCGCGAGGGTACCGGCTGGCTCGATCGGATGTTGAAGCGCATCATCGCCGGCCAGGGCCGCAGCGAAGATCTGGGACTCTTGCTCGACGTCGCGAACCGCATCGAGGGACACACGATTTGCGCACTCGGCGATGCGGCCGCGTGGCCCGTGCAGAGCTTCTTGAAGCACTACAAGCACGAGTTTCAATACATGATCGAGCACAGGGGCCGCTCGATCGTCGAAGGGCAGCCGCCGGCCGATGCCGCGGCGGCAGCGGCGTAAGGGCGGGCGATGAGCGAGGATCTGGTCAATATCGAGGTCAACGGCGTTCCCCTAAAAGCGCGCAAGGGCGAAATGATCATGCAGGCCACGGACCGGGCCGACGTATACATCCCGCGCTTTTGCTATCACGCCAAGCTCACCGTGGCGGCCAACTGCCGCATGTGCCTGGTCGAGGTCGAAAAGGCGCCGAAGCCAATGCCCGCCTGCGCCACGCCGGTGATGGAAGGCATGAAAGTCTTCACCAGGTCGCCGAGGGCGGTGGCGGCGCAGCGTGCGACCATGGAATTCCTGCTGATCAACCATCCGCTCGACTGCCCGATCTGCGATCAAGGCGGGGAATGCGAGCTGCAGGATCTCGCGATGGGCTACGGGCGCGACGTGTCGCGTTTCGCCGAGCGCAAGCGTGTGGTCAAGGACAAGAATCTGGGGCCGCTCGTCTCGACCGACATGACCCGCTGCATCCAGTGCACGCGCTGCGTGCGCTTCGGTCTCGAGGTGCAGGGTTTTCCGCAGCTCGGCACCACCGGACGCGGCGAGCACATGCAGATCGAGACTTATGTCGAGCAGAGCCTGGACCACGAGCTCTCGGCGAACATCGTCGACTTGTGCCCGGTGGGCGCGCTCAACAACAAGCCGTTCCGCTATCACGCGCGCGCTTGGGAGATGACCCAGAGCGCCCTGGTGTCGCCGCACGATGGCTTCGGCACCAACATCAATGCGCACGTGCTGCGCGGCAGGCTGATGCGCATCGTGCCGCGCGAGAACGAGGAACTGAATGAGACCTGGATCGCCGACCGCGACCGGTTCGGCTTCGAGGGCATCTATTCGCAGGAGCGCGTGACGCGTCCGATGATGCGCATCGATGGCGCGCTCAAGGCGGTCGACTGGGAGGTCGCGCTGACCGCGGCGGCCGAAGGGCTGCAAAAGGCGCGCGCGAGCCACGGTGCGGCGAGCCTCGGATTTCTCACCTCGCCCTCATCGACGGTGGAGGAGCTGTACCTGCTCGCGCAGATCGCGCGCGGGCTCGGCAGCAACAACATCGACCATCGGCTGCGCCAGCTCGATTTCCGCGGCCAGGAGTCGCAGGGCGCCTACCCAAGTCTCGGCCTCGCGATCCAGGACGTCGAGGCGCTCGATGGCGTGCTCGTGATCGGGTCGAACTTGCGCCACGAGGTGCCGATGCTCGCGCATCGCATCCGCAAGCTTGCCATGAAGCACGGCACCAAAGTCTCATTCCTGAACCCGCGCTCGTTCGAGTTCCTCTTCCCGGTCGCCGCCTACGGGCTTGCGCAGGACCTCCCGGGGGAGCTTGCCGCCGTGGTGCGCGCCGCGGCTGCGGCCGCGGATCAGCCGGTCCCCGGCGGCGTGCGCGAAGCGAGCGTCAACGACGCTCATCGCGCGCTCGCCGCCGCGCTCCGCTCGGGCACGCGCCGGGCGGTGATTCTCGGTACGCTCGCGCAGCGGCATCCCGACTATTCGGAGATCCAAGCGCTCGCCGCCGCGCTCGCGGCCTTGAGTGGTGCGAGCCTCGGAGCCATCGCCGAGGGCGCCAACGCCGCGGGCGCGTTCCTCGCGGGCGCCGTTCCGCACCGCGAACCGGGCGGCGCGCCGCTCAGCGCGGCCGGCTTGCCCGCGCGCGCCATGCTCGAGGCCCGGCTCAAGGCTTACCTCTTGTTCGGCGGCATCGATCCCGCCGCGGACCTCGCCGGGCCGCCCGAGGCGCTCGCGGCCGCAGATTTCGTCGTCGCGGCAACCACGCACCTTCCGGAGAAGCTGCGCGAGGTCGCGCATGTGGTATTGCCGATCGGATCGTTTGCCGAAAGCTCGGGTACCTTCGTGAACCTCGAGGGCCGCTGGCAAAGCTGGGCAGGCGCCGCAAGTCTGGTCGGCGAGAGCCGCCCGGGCTGGAAAGTCCTGCGGGTGCTCGCGAACCTATTGAATATTCGCGGCGTCGATTACCTGAGCTCGGACGAAATCCGCGACGCGCTCCTGAAACTGTGCGGCGATCGCATCGTCGCCCCGGTGGGTATCGCCCCCCCGGTGAGCGTGGGAGCTGGGGGCGGCTCGCCCGGTAACGGTGCGGCCGCGGAAGGCGCGGCCGCCGCGGCTTCGCCGGGCGCGTGGGTCGATATCCCGCCCTACCAGGTCGATGTGCTGGTGCGGGGCTCCGAATCGTTGGCGAAAACCAAGGACGGGCACATGTCCCGCGCCGTGCTCTGATCATGTGGCAGTGGGGTCCCATCCGCGATTGGCTTGCGGGTCAGATCACGCCGTACTGGACCGCGCCGCTGCTCACCGCCGTGCAGATTCTGATGGTGATGATCGCCCTCATCTTGACGATGGCGTTCTACACGCTCGCCGAGCGCAAGGTGATCGGCTGGATCCAGGCGCGCAAGGGACCGAACCGCGTCAATCTCTTTTGGATTCCGGGATTGGGCCAGCCGTTCGCGGACGTGATCAAGCTCATGTTCAAGGAGATCCTGATCCCGGCGAACGCCAGCGGCTTCCTGTTCCGCCTGGCACCCTTCCTCGCCATGGTGCCGGCGCTCGCGATCTGGGCCGTGATCCCGTTCTCGCCCGAGCGCGCGTTCTCCAACATCGATGCGGGCCTGCTCTACGTCCTCGCGCTCACCTCGATGGGCGTCTACGGCATCATCCTCGCCGGCTGGGCGGCGAATTCCAAGTACGCGTTCTTGGGGGCGATGCGCTCCGCGGCGCAGATCGTCGCCTATGAGATTGCGATGGGCTTCGCCATGGTCGGCGTGCTGATGGCCTCGGGCAGCCTCAACATCGGCGATATCATCCGCGCACAGCAGGGCGGCCTGTTCACGTGGAACTGGACCTGGCTCTTTCCGCTGATGCTGGTGTATTTCATCTCGGGCGTGGCCGAGACCAATCGCGCTCCCTTCGACGTCGCCGAGGGCGAA
>JBEKVP010000374.1:0-3432 GCA_049513935.1 Steroidobacteraceae bacterium | reverse complement strand
CGATTTCCAAAGCGCCGCTTTCGCCAAGACTGCCAACGCGACGCCGGAGCTCGCCTGGGGCTTAATGATCGCCACCGTGCGCCATATTGCGCACGAGGACCGGAGGATGCGCGAAGGCGGCTGGCAAAGCTCGGTCGGCGTCATCCTCGCGGGCCGTACTCTCGGCCTCCTGGGGCTCGGCCGCATCGGCCGGCGCATGGCGGAGTACGGCCGTGCCTTTGGGATGGAGGTGATCGCATGGAGTCAGAATCTCGCGGCGGAAGCGGCATCGGCGGTCGGCGTACGGCGCGTGGAGAAAGATGACCTATTCCGCTCGGCCGATATCCTCTCGATTCATCTCCAGCTAAGCGACCGGACGCGCGGGCTGGTTACCGCACGCGAGCTCGCCCTGATGAAGGCCGCGGCCTACTTGGTGAATACCTCGCGCGGCCCGATCGTGGACGAAGCCGCCCTCATCGCATCGCTCAGGGAAGGCCGACTGGCAGGCGCCGGGCTCGATGTCTTCGATGTGGAGCCGTTGCCGCTCGATCACCCCTGGCGCTCGCTCGCCAATGTGACACTCACTCCGCATCTCGGCTACGTCACTTCGGAGACGCTGCGCGCCTTTTACAGCGACATGCCCGAGGCAATCGCCGCCTTCGCAAGCGGGACGCCGATCCGGGTAGCCAATCCCGACGTGCTGCGGCATCTCGCCGCGGCTTCGTAGCTTTGGCGCCGGGAACTACCGCGGATGCCGATCGTCATCGCATTTGATCCAGGCCGGTTCGAGAGTGCCGCCCCGTATTACCTGGAAGGGCGTCCTCGATATGCCGACCGGCTGATCCGCCAGGTCGCCGATTTGCTCGGACTTTGCGGCACTCAGAGGCTCCTCGATCTGGGCACGGGGCCCGGCCAGTTAGCGATCGCGTTCGCGCCCTATGCCGGGGACGTAACGGCCATCGATCCCGAACCGGAAATGCTGCGCATCGCGGCCGAGCAGGCCGCGCAGGTCGGTGTGCGGCTCAATCTACTGGAGGGCAACTCCTATACGTTGGATGGTTCGCTGGGGCCGTTCGAGCTCGTCACGATTGGCAGGGCGTTCCACTGGATGGACCGCCCGCGCACGTTGGAGGTATTGGACAAACTCATCCAGCCGGCCGGAGCCGTTGCGCTGTTCAGCACGCGGCACCCGAGCGTGCCGGAAAATGAGTGGCTCGAGGATTATGATGCTTTGGTAGACAGCTATGGCGAGGCCAATTCGCACCGTCGGATCAGACGGTCGGCGGGCTGGGTTCCGCATGAAGCCGTTCTGCTGGATTCACCCTTTTCGGAGCTCCAGCGCATCGGCGTCATCGAGCGGCGCCTCACGCCGCTCGAGCAATTGGTGACGCGAGCCCTGTCGTTCTCGATCACGTCGCCCGGCCGAATCGGTGCCCGCGCGGACCAATTGGCAGAAGCGATTCGTGCGACGCTGTCGGCCCACGCCGCGGAAGGTATGATACGGGAAGTTGTCGAAAGCGAATCGCTGCTGGCGTTCCGCCCGCGCTGAGCGCCACTAAGCGAGCGCGCGCAGTTGCAGTCCCGTGTAGTCACGCACGATCTTCGGCGCGATCCAGCTACCGGATTGCGCTGCAATTGAACGGCAACCATGCGTGCAGCCAAGGTGCGCCGTTCAGCAGCCATGGACCCGCGAGCGTGATGGCGGCGCTGATAAGCAGTATTGCGCCCGCGACGCGTTTCCCGCCCGGCCGCGCCCCGATGATGACGAAGCGACGCGCGCCGACTGCAGTTAGCCACTTTTGTCGCGGCATCGCCGCTGATGATTTGGACATGCAGCCCCAGCGCCTTCAGGGCATCGACGAGCGCGCGCGTGCCGGGCCGCAAGCGCTCCGACAGACGAAAGGCGGCGATTGCGTGCAACTCGTCTGCGAGCAGGATTCCCCCTCCAGCGGCGCCTGCACCGGGTCGGCGCGCAGCGCAAAATCGGGCCGGCCGAGGCGCAAGTGTCGACCATCGATGGTTCCCCGGAGGCCTGCGCCGGCTGCGGCGCGCAGATCCTCGACCCGATGAGGCGCTGCGCCCGCCGCTGCCGCCGCAATCGCCTTGGCCAAAGGGTGCCGACTGCCGCTCGCGAGGGCAGCGGCGAGTGGCACCGCCTGATCCGTGTCCCCCGCACGCAGGACTTCCACGCATTCCAGCGCAAGATGCGGATCGGTCAACGTGCCCGTCTTGTCAAATGCGACGTCGGTGGCCGTGGCGAGCTTTTCGATCGCATCTGGCCGAATCACCAGAACACCGCGCCGCGCGAGCACCGCGAGGGCGCGGGTCAGCGCGGCCGGTACGGCGAGTGCGAAGGCACAGGGGCACGACGCCACCAGCACCGCGAGGGTGGCAGTAAATGCCCGCTGGACATCGACGAAGGCCCAACCGACATACGTGAGAAGGGCCAGAAGCAATACGCGCACGCCGAAGCGGGCGGCGGCGCGATCTCCCGCTTGCGTCAGCCGCGGGCGCTCTAATGCGGCACGCGTCACTAGCACAACGATCGTGGCCAGCGCGGTAGCGGCGCCGACGCCTGCGACTCGCAGTTGCGCCGGACCCTCGGTCACGACGCTGCCTGCGATGAGCGAATCGCCGCAACGCTTCCCGATGGCCGCCGATTCACCTGACAGCAGTGACTCGTCTACGCGGCAATGCGCGCTAAGCAGCACGCCATCGGCGGGAACCGCGGAGCCTTCGTCGATGTGCACCCGATCGTCTATCATGAGTTCCGCCGCGGCTATTCGCTCGAGCGATCCATCGATTCGGTAGCGATCGGCGAACCTCGGCGTGAGCCGCGCCAATGCATCGGTGAGGTCACAGGTGTGGTGGCGCGCACGCATTTCGAGATAACGCCCGAGGCTCAGGAAAAACACGAACATGCTGACGGATTCGAAGTACACCTCGGCGCCACCGCGCGCGGCCGCCACGAGGCTGGCGGCGTAGATCAGCGCGACGGCCAGCGCGACGGGCACGTCCATGGTGACGCGATGCGCGGCGAGCGAGCGGGCAGCGCCTGAAAAGAAAGGTCCGGCTGAGTAGAATACGACCGGTGTTGCGACGAGGAAACTCAGCCAACGGAACAAGTCGCGCGTGGAGGTTCCGCTCACGTCGAGTGCACCGAAGTATAAGGCCGCGGCGTACATCATCGCCTGCATTGCGCCAAAGCCCGCGACGAACAAGCGCTTTAGCGCGATGCGCGATGCGCGATTCGCGCAGGCGCGCATCATCAAACGCCGCCGCATTGAGCGGTGAGGCGCGGTAACCGAAGCGCGCCAGCAGTGCGAGAATCTCGGGCAAAGTGCACTGTGCGTCATCCCACACGATACGGGCACGGCTGGCCACGGCGTTGACTTGGGCGCTGACGATGCCCGGGAGGGTCGCCAAAGCACGCTCGATCAACCAGACGCAGGC
>JBEKVP010000373.1:0-3436 GCA_049513935.1 Steroidobacteraceae bacterium | reverse complement strand
GCCATGGAAGATGTCGCCCCCGATGAGGCCGAAAGTACGCTCCAGATCAAGCGGACTCAAGATCTGCCTCCCCAGCACCGACGCCTTGAAATTGGGCGCGTGGCTCGTGACGAGGTCGATCATGAGGTCGGCGACCTGCTCGCGATGATCGTCCCAGGAAGCGCCATTCGGCAGCGTGGGCGCGGCGTGCTGGCAGAAAAGGCTGGCGACGTGCCGGCCGGGGGGGGCGAGGCTGTCATCCAAGGTGGACGGAATCAGCATCTCGACGATCGGCCGCTGCGACCACCCTTGGGCTTTGGCGTCGAGATACGCGCGATCCATGTAGGCAAGACTCGGGGCCATGATGATGCCGGAAGTGTGGTGATCGGCCGCCGCTCGCCCCGGCAAGACCGTGAAATCCGGCAGCTCGGACAGCGCGACATTCATCCGGAAGGTTCCCGATCCGCACCGCCAATTGCGCATGCGCTCGCGAAAATCCTCCGCGAGCGCGGAAGGATCGATCAGCCGGCCGAACAGAAGCTTGGGGTTCAAGTTCGAGACCACGGCGCGTGCGCGCACCGTCTCGCCCTGCTCGGTGATCGCGCCGGCGGCGCGGCCCTTCTCGACCAGCACTTCGCGAACCGCGGTCGCGGTACGAATCTCGGCGCCGCGCTCGGCCGCCGCCTTGGCCATCGCCTGGGTGATCGCGCCCATGCCGCCGACGGCGTGTCCCCAGACACCCTTCTTGCCGTTCACCTCGCCGAACACGTGATGCAGGAGGACGTAGGCCGAGCCCGGAGTGTACGGGCTCGCATAGTTGCCGACCACGCCGTCGAAGCCGTACGCCGCTTTGATCGGGTCGCTCTCGAACCAGGTGTCGAGATAATCGCCCGCCGATTTCACGAACAGGTCGAGGAGCTCGCGGCGCATCGCCATGTCGAGCTTGGCGAGGCGCTTGCCGAGCCGTGCGCCGCGCAGCAGCTCCGGCAGCGCTTCGAGCCAGCCACCCGCCGTGACATTGGGGGGAGTTTCCAGGACCACGTCGCGCAGCACATCGGCGATCGCGTCGAGACGGCGGCCATACTCGGCGAGCCGCGCGGCATCGCGCGCGGAGAATTTTGCCACCTCCTGCAGGGTACGCCCGGCGCCGACCTTCAAGAAGCGTCCGTCGTCGAGCGGAAGGAAGTTCGATAGCTTGCGCTCGAGCACGGTCAAGCCGTGGCGCGCGAGGTCGAGATCGCGGATGATTTTCGGATTGAGGAGCGAGACAGTGTAGGCCGCCACCGAGTTGCGGAAACCCGGATGGAACTCCTCGGTCACCGCGGCGCCGCCCACCACCGTGCGCCGCTCGAGGACCGTTACCTTGAGCCCCGCGGCGGCGAGGTACGCTGCGCACACGAGACCGTTGTGCCCACCGCCGATGATCACCGCATCGCGCGGCGAGCCCTCAGCCACGCTGTTTTCTCGCCTTGTGCGCCAGGAGGCGCGGAAAGGCGCCATTGCACAGCGCGTTGACCCAATCCTCGCACAGCGCGATGGCTTCGCGCGGCTTGAACGTAGTCGGACTCAAAGAGAGTTCCACCCACAGCCCGTCGAGCAGCGCGGACAATGCGATCGCGGCCTGGCGCAGCTTGAACGGCGGCGCGTCCCCCGAGTCGGCGAGCTGTCCGAGCATCGATTCAAGTATCGAGCGATATTTGCCGTAGGTCTTGTCGTGCACCGCGCGTATCTCGGGCGAGTGCGCCACCATGCTCCAGAACACGAGCCACACGTTGAATAGCTGCGGATCGAGCAGCTCCGGGGCGAAGGAGGCGCGGAAGAATCCGCTCAGTCGATCGCGCGGCGACATCGCCTTGTTCTCGGCCTGCGTGCGGATCGACTCCTGCAGCGAGAGCGCGAGAGTCTCGTAGGTCACGGCCACGAGCCCCGACTTGCTCGGAAAGTGATGGTTGATCAAACCGATGGAAACGCCCGCCGCGGCGCTGATACGCCGCACCGACACGCCCTCATGTCCATACTGCTTGAGACAGCGCAGCGTCGCGTCGACGAGCGCCTCGCGGCGCACCGCCGGAGTCGCCCGACGGAACTTCGGCCGCTTGATTGCCATTGAATCTCCTCGTTGTGGCATTCGAACCGCGTCGAGCGTCGCGAGCTCAAGCGGCATCGAGCGCGTTTATATCATGTCGCCGAGAATCTCATACGGGGTAGTCGCGCGCGTCGGGCGCCTCGCCCGCCGCCAAGCGTAATTGATCGGTCGTATAGTAGCATACGGCGCGCGCCGGCCGGGACCTCGGCCGCGCCGCGCTTCAGATCGCGCCGCGCTCAGGCGGCGCGGTACGCCCGGTAGTTGATGCCCAGAGCGCTCGCGACGGCCTCGTGCGTCAACTGGCCGGCGTGCACGTTCAGGCCGCGCGCAAGTCCAGCATCGGCTGCCAGCGCCTGGCGCCAGCCGTAGTCGGCGAGCGCCTTCACGTAGGGCAACGTCGCATTGGTCAGCGCGAACGTGGAGGTGCGCGGAACCGCGCCGGGCATGTTGGTCACGCAGTAGTGAATGACGCCGTCGAGAACGAAGGTCGGGTCGGCGTGCGTGGTGGGCCGGCTGGTCTCGAAGCAGCCGCCTTGATCGATGGCGATGTCCACCAGAACCGCGCCCGGCTTCATGCTCTTCACCATCGTCCGCGTCACGAGCTTCGGTGCCGCGGCGCCCGCGATGAGCACGGCGCCGATGACGAGATCCGCGTCGCGCACCAGCTCTTCGATGGCGTGCGCGGTGGAATGCACCGTCTTCAATTGGCTTCCGAAGATCGAGGACAGCTCGCGCAGCCGCTTGACCGAGCGGTCGACCACGGTCACGTCGGCGCGCAGGCCGACGGCCATCTCGGCCGCATGAGTTCCCGAAACGCCGCCGCCCAGGATCACGACCTTGGCCGGCGCGACGCCCGGCACGCCGCCGAGCAGCACGCCGAATCCGCCGTTCGCTTTCTGCAAGCAGTTCGCGCCGACCTGCACGGACATGCGGCCGGCGACCTCGCTCATCGGCGTGAGCAGCGGCAGCGACCCGTCCGCCGCCGTGACCGTCTCATAGGCGATGGCGGTCGAGCCGGAAGCCATGAGCGCCTCGGCTTGCTCGCGGTCGGCCGCCAAATGCAGGTAGGTGAACAACGTTTGCCCGGAGCGCAGCATCTTGCACTCGGCGAGCTGCGGCTCCTTGACCTTCACGATGAGCTCGGCGGCCGAGAAGACATCGGCCGCGCGTGCCGCGATGCTCCCGCCCGCCGCCTGATAGTGCGCATCCTCGAATCCAATACCCGCCCCGGCGCCGCTCTGCACGAGCACCTGGTGACCGGCGTCCACGAGCTCGCGCACGCCCGCCGGCACCAGTCCCACCCGATACTCGTGAATCTTGATCTCCTTGGGGACGCCGATCTTCATGGATGCTGCTCCGCGTTTGGGTGGG
>JBEKVP010000372.1:0-3441 GCA_049513935.1 Steroidobacteraceae bacterium | reverse complement strand
CGGCAAGGTGGCGAGGCGAACCTGTCCCGACAGCGCCAGGAATCCGATACCGGACGCGAGGTCGCCCAAGCCCGACGGCTGCGACCGCATGCCGAGCGCGTACAGCAGCACCGGTTGCGGCTGCGCCAGCAAGGTATCGAGCGCGCCTTCGTCGATGAAGCGGCTCAGGTGCCGCACGCCGCCCGCCAGCACCTGCACCAAGCCGAAGCTGGCCGCCGTGATGCCGAACAACGCCTCCATGTCGCCGAGGCGAAAGCCCCGCAGCGTTGGCACGCGCGCGAATAGCACCCACCAGAAGACGAAGAAGGTGACGTTGTTCAGGACCATGAACAACGCCTGGAGCCAGAAGCTGCCACGCAGAGCGAGGGCGGAGCGGAGGTTGGTCGCCAGGAGGGCGCGACAAAAGCGCAAGCTGCCGAAGGGGGAGGACATGATTTCTATTCTTTCCTTCGCTTTCTTCTTCATCCCCCGCCCACAGACAGCGAGCGGGTGGCGCGGCGAAGGAGCAACGACAAGACCCACAGCGCGCAGAGCAGCCAGAGACCGATCCGCAACCCGAGCCAGAGGGCATCCCTCGGCGCCGGTCCCGCGCCCAGCATGACCGCCGCCGGACCTTCCAGCATCGATGGGAAGGGTGTGCAGGCCGCCAAGCGCCGAAGCCAAGTCGGGTAGAGCTGCAGCGGCAGCATCAACCCGCCCAGCACGAAAAGCAGCTTCTGCGAGACCCAGTAGACCGGCGCCACCTCCGATAGCCAGAACGACAGCAGGCCGATCGTCACGTAGAGCGCCACGACCAGCACCATCGCGGCCAGACCGAGCGGCACGGCGCGGACCAGCGCCGCCGCGGGCGGCAACTGCTTCGTGAAGGCGTACGCGCAGGCGAACGACGTCACGGCCAGCACCGGCGCGCGGATCACCAACATCCCCGCGCTCTGCGCGAAGAGCGCCCCCACGTAGGATACCGGGCGAGCTACCCGGTAAACGATGTCGCCGCGCCGCACCTCTTCCTGGATCTCGGTGTGGAGCTGCGGCGCGCTGAGCAGGATCCATTCGGTGGTCGCCAGGTACCAGACCATCCGGCGTGGGTCGGCGACGATCGGCATGCCGGCCTCCGCGACCGCGCGCCAGAGCGCGGAGAACACCCCGAGGATCGCGGCGAAGAATGCCATTCGGCCGAGCAGCTCGCCGCGTTCCGAGACCGCCGTGCGTGCGCCGATGCGCCCGAACGCCAGGTACTTCGCCCACGCTCCCCGCTTCATCAGCGAGTCCCTCCGGGAGCGCCCGCGTAGAGGGCGCGGATGACGTCATCGAGCGGCGGATCCTCAACCGCGAGATCGCGCAGCGCACCCTGCCGCTGGGCGGCGTCCACCAGCGCGCCCACCGAGCCCACCGCGACGTCGAGCTCGAGCTCGACACGGTAGGGGCTCTGGGCGATGCAGCGAACGCCAGGCAGGGCAAGCGAGAGCGTCTCGCGCTCGCTCCAAATCGTGATGCGCTTGGTCCGAACGTAGCTTCTGCGCAGCGCGGAGACCGCACCGTCCCAGAGCAGCCGCCCGCCATGGATCACCAGCACACGGTCGCAGACCTCCTCGATGTCGCCGGTGTCGTGCGAGGTCAGGAGCAGCGTGGCGCCGTCTTCTTGCGACTGTTGCTTGAGCAGCGCACGCACCAGGGCCTTGGCCGAGACGTCGAGCCCGATGCTCGGCTCGTCCAGGAAGAGGATCTCCGGTTGGTGAAGCAGGCTGGCGATGATTTCGGCGCGCATGCGCTCTCCCAGCGAGAGCTGCCGCACCGGTTTGTCGATCAGCGGGCCGAAATCGAACGCCTCGACCAGGAAGGACAAGCGCTGGCGGTGACGCGACGGCTCTACCTCATAGACCGCGGCCAGGAGATTGAAGGTGTCGCGGGCCGGCAGGTGGTACCAGAGCTGCGAACGCTGTCCGAACACAGTGCCCAACCGGAACGAAAGCTGGCGCCGCTGCCGCCAGGGCACGAAACCCACCACCTGGGCGTGACCGGTGTCGGGGCGCAGGATCCCCGACAGGATCTTGAGCGTGGTCGACTTGCCCGCGCCGTTGGCCCCCACGAACGCAACCCGCTCGCCGGCGCCGATGGCGAACGAAACATCGGTGATTGCCGGCACGGTCTCCGTCCGGGGCCGTACGAGATCGCCGACGTGGCCGAATAGGCCGCTTCGGGCACGCCGCACGCGGAACGTCTTGGTCAGTCCTGAAAGCTCGACGGCAGGGGCGGTGTGCATGGCGGTTCCTGGGCGCCGGCGATCCCTTACGGGATCCCCGGCCAGCGAAGCCGCCCCAACAGTCCCTCCAGAAACGCGAAACGCCCTTCCGGAGATTCCGAAAGGGCGCGATTGTTACGAAACTATCGACCCTTTCGGCTAGGCGATGACCTCCGCCCAGCACATGCCACAGGCATCAAGCTGGTGGGACGGAACGTAGAGCGTCGCCGAAAATGCCATCTTAGCCCACTGACCATGGCAGACCCGACACTCGTTCGTCAAGCGCGAGATGGACTTGGGAATCATTCGCGTGCTGGGCGGCCTACAGCCCAGCGAGCGGCGCAGCGCGCGCACGGTGGGCCGACCGCTCATCGAACCGAAACGGCGCTGAGCCGCACGTGGCCGTCGCTGCGCGTAACCTCCATTGCGAAGTCGAACGCGTCGACCCGCGTGGCATAGACAATGTCGTCAGGGTGGCAGTGCTCGGGTCCCAGGCTGAGTGTAAAGCGAGCCTCGTCGGACTCGGATACGCGTCGCGCAACATCGGCAGCGTCGAGCGCAAGCCCGAGGCGGGCGCATTCAATGAACTCCGCCACGACAATGTCGTCGCTTCCGGAGGTCTCGGGACCGTCAAGAACGCGTCCAGTGATGACGTATGCAGGCGTGCCGAGAGCACTTGCGTTCACCGCTCGCGCGGTTGCTGAAGCGCAGACGAGACTCGCGCACCAGATACGGTCAGCATCGTGCGCAGCCAGGACGCCAGGGGTTCCGGCTCCCGTGCGCTGGACCAACGTACGTCCCGCAAGGTCTGCGCGCGACACTTCCACGGGCGAGTTCGAAAAGTCGAAGCCCGGCATACGACGCCCGCCCTCCCCATGACCCATTGCGAGGCATCCGGGATGGGACTCTTTGAATGCGAGCGCGTCCGGCACGGATTCCACGAGAAATATTTGCCGCGCCCCCGCAGCAAACGCATACGCGGCCGTCGTGAAAGCACGGATTACATCGATTGCGACGACGGCGCCGCCGACACCATCGAGCTCCCGCCGCGTAAGAAAGCGAGCTCGCATGCAAATGAGACGGGCGTCGGTGGGGTGCTGCCGGAGGTTCACGCGGAGCGATCCTGAGACGGTGCGAGCTCCGGGTAGTGTCAGACCGGCCCGACTCGTGAACGCATCCGCCTCGAGCAAGGGGGCCACATC
>JBEKVP010000371.1:0-3449 GCA_049513935.1 Steroidobacteraceae bacterium | reverse complement strand
CATCGCCGTGGTCGCAACCGTCCCTCTATCGGAGATGTTCGGCTACATCGGCCATCTGCGCAGCATGACCAGCGGCCGCGCGTCCTACACCATGGAGTTCTCGCACTACGACCCGGTGCCGAGAAATGTGGCGGACGAGGTGATCGCCGCGGTCGCCAAAGCGAAGGCTGCGGCGGCCTCGTAGAGGCAGACCCCGGGGCGCGGTAGAGATCAGGGCTGATTCGCGTACCGCTTCACGACCTCGTAGAGGAAGCGGCGGCCGTTCATCAGCGACACCACCCGGATGCGCTCGTTCAGACCGTGAGCGCGCGGACCTTCCGCATCGTGGAACATGCCCGACAGTCCGTAGGTGGGCACTCCGTGGGCGTTGAGGAAGCGGCCGTCGGTCGCGCCCGTCGACATGGTGGGCACCAGGGGGACGCCGGGCCAGATCTTCGCGGCGACCGCGCGCACCGGGTCCAGGATGCCGGGCGTCAAGGGCGGCGGGGGCGACTGCATTCCGGGATCGCCGGCCGGCGCGACCGCGATCTTATCGTCGCCCAGCACCTCGACAATCTTCGCTTCGACGCTCGCAATCGGAACACCCGGCAGGATGCGGCAGTTGACGTTCGCGTGCGCGCGCTGAGGCAGTGCGTTGGGCGCATGGCCGCCGCTGATCTCGGTCGCAACGCACGTCGTGCGCAGCATGCCGTTCCAGCTCGCACTCACCGCCCACAGGCGCTCCACCGCCGCCTCGTCGCGCGGATCGTTCAGAACCGTCCGCATGTCCGCCGCCACCTCCGGCGCAGCGGTTTTCGACTGCGCCTCGAAGTAGCCGCGCGTCGCCGGGTTCAAGGCGACGGGAAAGTTGTAGGCGCCGAGCTTGGCGATCCCGGCTGAGAGCCGCACGATCGGGTTGTTCTTGGTGGGCCGCGAGCTGTGTCCGCCGACATCGGAGGCGTCGAGCGAGAAGTCCTGGTAGACCTTCTCGCCTGCCTGAATCTGCAGCGCCACGGGCTTGTCGTTCTTGTCGAGCTCGCCGCCTGCGCCCTCGTTCAAGGCGAACTCGGCGTCGAGGACGGCGGGTTGCGTATCCAAGAGCCATTTGACGCTGTTGAACACATCGGGCGTCTCCTCGCCGCAGGTGAGCGCAAGCTTGATGTCGCGCCGCGGCTTGAATCCTTCCTGGCGGTAGCGGATCAAGGCGTCGGTGAAGACCGCCGCCATCGCCTTGTCGTCGCTCGCACCGCGCGCGTAGAACCAACCGTTCTCCTCGACCAGTTTGAAGGGGTCGCGCTCCCAGTCCGCGCGCCGCGCCTCCACCACGTCGATGTGGGCGAGGAGCAGAATCGCCTTGGCTCGAGGGTCGCGGCCGTGCAGGACCGCGATCAGGGCCCCATCGTTCGGCCGCTCGGGCGGCGCGATGATCCGCACGTCCTCGGCCGGCACGCCCCCCGCGGCAAGACGCGCGCGCATCGCTTCGGCGGCTTGCGTGCAGCTGCCGACCGAGCGCGTCGTGTTGATCTCGATCAGCTGCCGGTAAAGGTCGCGAAATGACGCCTCGTCCCGGGTCGGTGTTTGCGCGCCGATTGCCGAGGTCCCGATGCAAGCGGCGGCGGCCAAGATCAATACTCGTACATTCACGGTGCGTGCTCCCTTATTCGGCGGAGCATTCAGCCTGCGTCGGGTCGCCTCGAATATCAAGGGGGCGTATGATGCGCGACGGTTTCAAAACCCCGGGTGCGCTCGTGATGAAGAAAATTCTGGTAATGACGTGGCTCCTCGCGGCGGCCGCAACGGCCGGTGCGGCCGCCGCCGACTCCGAGCGCGCGGCTGCGCCGTTGATCGCCATCCGCGCGGGCACGCTCATCGATGTGACTGCCGGCCGCGCCTTGAAGCATCAGATCATCCTCGTCCGCGGCTCGAGGATCGAGGCGGTCGGCGAAGGGCTGGCGGTTCCCGACGGGGCCGACGTCATCGATCTGTCGAACATGACGGTATTGCCCGGGCTAGTCGACTGCCACACTCATCTTGCGGACCTCGCGAATGCGGAGCCCTTGGATCTGCTTCGGAAAACCGCGGCCGAGACCGCCTACGAGGCGATTCCAAACGCGCGGGTCACGCTGCTCGCCGGGTTCACCACGGTGCGCGACGTCGGCGTGTATCGTGCCTTCAACGACGTCGCCATGCGCGATGCCATCGCTCATGGGCTGATCGTCGGGCCGCGGATGTACGTGGCCGGCGCCTACGTCACGATCAGCGAGGGCGCCGGCGCGATGACCGGGTTGTCACCCGACATCGAGCTGCCCTGGGACCTTAAGTTCGGCATCGCCAACAGCCCCTGGGAAGTGCGTCAAAAGATCCGGGAACTTGCGCACCGGGGTGCCGATCACATCAAGGTGTTGTCGACCGGCGCGGTGCTGACCCATGGAAGCAATCCGAAATCCATCGAATTCACGCCCGAGGAGCTGCGCGCGGCGGTGGACGAGGCGAACAACTTCGGCCTGCGCGTTGCGGCCCACGCTCATGCCGCCGAGGGCATCAAAAATGCGATCCGGGCGGGCGTCGCCTCGGTCGAGCACGCGACGCTCATCGACGATGAAGGCATCGCGCTCGCCAAGCAGCACGGCACCTACCTCGATATGGACATCTACGACGAGGAGTGCATCCAATCGGCCAAGGACACACCGGCGGATTTCCTGCAGCACGACCAGGAACTCGGCGAGATCCAGCGGCGCAACTTCACCAAAGCGGTGCGCGCCGGGGTGAAGATGACGTTCGGTACCGACGCCGGCGTTTGTCCCCACGGCATCAACGCGCGCCAATTCGCCTTCATGGTCAAGTACGGCATGACGCCGATGCAGGCTATCCAGGCGGCCACGGTCAACGCCGCCGACCTGATCGGGCATTCGGAGCTGTTCGGCACGATTACGGCGGGTAAGTCGGCGGATATCGTCGCGGTCAAGGGCGATCCGCTCGCCGACATCCGCGTGCTGGAGCACGTCGCGTTCGTGATGAAAGAGGGGACGGTCTACAAACACGAGCCATAGCTCGAGCGGGCGATCGATGCGACGAGCGGGCGCTATAGGCGGACATCTTCAACCACTATGCACGCCGCTACAAAAGCGGCGCGCTCATGCCGCGGGAGCTGCGCGACAAGATCAAGCGCGCCGAGAACCCGGGTTCCTAGGAGCCTTTGAGAGGGCGCTCAGTGACCGACGGTGACCGTCGGGTCGAGCAGGCCGAGCGCGCCGCTGGCGATGGGCTGGCCGGTGCGCTTCAGGTCCTCCTGCGAGTAGGAATGTCCGAACCCGGCGCACTCTCCCGGCGCCGAAATCCGGCTGCCCGTGCCGCTCACGCAGCCCGGCGGCGGCGCGGCCGCGACGGGCTTCGCAGGCGTGTTCCCCGAAGTCGAGGCACAAGCGCCGAGCGCGAGAGCCGCGGCGATCGAGCTCAAACCCGCCATTCGA
>JBEKVP010000370.1:0-3451 GCA_049513935.1 Steroidobacteraceae bacterium | reverse complement strand
CTCGCGTACCCATCGGCTGTGCGAGTTCGCCGATACCGCCGAAGTCGAGGCGGCGCTCAAGAGCCTCATGGAGCGCGAGGACGGTCCATTCATCGCGCGCTTGCCGCGCTCTCCCGGGGAGCGCGAATCGCGCTACGCGCACCTGTTCTTCGGTGCCATCGAGTCGGCTCCCGAACCGGAGGAGCCTGCGCAGGCGCTCGCCGAAGCGCCCGCCGCGGGCGCCTTGAGCCTCAGCCAGCGCGTAGCGCAGCTCGAGGAAACCGTGGCCGAATTGCGCCGCGAGATCGAAGCGCTCAGGAGCCGGGAGCCTGTCTGAGTATTCCGCGTGCTAGTGGGGCAAAGAGGCGGTTTGCTTCGCGATGCCCTCGCGCTCCGAGAGCCACTTGCCGAACGCGTCGATGTCGCTCGCGCGCATGCCGTGAGCATCGGCCTGATGGTCGGCGAGCCACTTCTGCATGGCGGCCATCAGCTGCGAGGCGAGCTCGGGCGCGTGATTGAACAGATCCATGTACGCGATTCTGACGTCTTCCAGCCGGTCGACCGCAAGAAAGGCTTCGGCGCGGTGCTCCACGGCATCCAATAAGTCGGGCTTCAGCGTCAGCGCGTGGTTGTAGTCGTCGATGGCTTCACGAAACGCGCCGAGCTTCAGATGCACGTATCCCACGTGATTCCAAGCCTCCACCATGTCGCCCTTGTTGGAGAGCGCCTCGGTAAATTGATCGAGAGCGCGATTATAGGCATCGTCGAGCTTCTCGAGGTCCTTGGCTTTCTTGTCGGCGTTCGGCGCAGAGGCAGCAGCCGCTTCTAGCTCCTTCGCTTTGTCGAGCGATTTCATGGCCTGCTTGTAGGCCTTGGCCGCCGCGATGTCGGGCTTCTCGGTCGACTGCTGAGGCGGCGGCGAGTCGTCCGGCGGACCCCCTCCCATGGTGCCGGGCCGGCCGACGCCGGGTATCTGACCCCCGCCGCCGGGCATGATCTGGCCGCCGGCGAGCGCAGAGGCCGCCCAAGCGGCGGCGACGGCCATCAGTGCACAACGGCTCAACGAGAATCGAGGCATTGCGCCCTCCCGGATCGTACGTTCCCCATTCCTGCAGCGCATCCGCATTTACAGTGTAATCTTAGTTTCTTACCGGTTCCCGCGCTCATTTTTTTTCGCGCGCCGAGGTCACTGGGAGCCGCGACCCGCCGCCGTTCGATTCGCCTCGCCCCGCGGGTCAGTCGCCGTGGCGCGACGCCTCCTCGCGCGACACCTCTTCGATCCCGATGCGCAGCGTGATGGTCGCGATGCGCACTTCGATGAGGAACGCGAGCAGCGCGGCCGCGAGCGTGGCCATCGACAGTATGAACAAGCAGGCGATGAATGCGGACAGATCCCACCTGAGGAACGCATTGACGAACAGCATCACGACCACCAGTGCGATGAACAGCGCCGACAGCGTGATGAGCGTGATCGCCGCATTGATCCAACGTGCTCGGCGCTCGAGCACGGCGAGCTTGCCGTGCAGGTTCCGGCTGTCGGCGGGGTGCTGCGTCTCGGGAGCGCGATCCTCGAGCGCACGGGCTCGATCGACGATGCGCGCGAGCCGGCTGGTCAGTACGTTGAGGGTGACGCCGATCGCGGAGATGAGAAAGATCGGTGTGAGCGCAACCTGAATGAGGTGCGCGATATCGACGTGACTGTGGACGAGATCCGACGGGTTCAACTAAAACGCCCCGGCCGCCTCGCAGCGGCCGGGGCGTGCCTAGCAATCAGATTACTTGGTGGTCGACGGCGCCGGGGTCGACTTCTTGCTCTTTTTGCCGCCGTGCTTGCCCTTACCGGTGGTCTTGGTAGGAGTGGCGGTACCGGTGGCCGTGGTCGTATCGGCAGCCATCGGCGCTGCGGACTTCGGCATGTCGGCGGCCATTGCAGCGGTGGCGATTCCGACGGACAACAAAGCAGAGGCAATCAACTTGGTCATGGGGTCTCCCAGTGGGTTTGACGAGCGCTCGAAGAATACGCCGGAACGGGCGGTTTGATCCGAGATGAAGATCATTTCACGATCCCTCCCCCGTCAGGCGGACGAGGGCCCTATTTGAGCGGCGGCGCGGGTCGCTGATGCGTGGAGACGTGCCAGTAGAGATAGCCGACGATCAACATATTGGCGGCGATCACGACGCACGCGCCGACCGAGGGGCTGTGGATCAGCTCCCAGAACTCGAAAGGAATCAACGACGCCGTGATGACCACCGTCAGCCACTCGGCCCAGCGGCGCTGCATCCACAGGCCAACTCCTTCGATGGCGAACACCGTGGCATAAGTCAACGTCAGGAGGCGCAACTTGTGTACGCCCGACTCTGACAGACCGCTGAGCCAGACGAGCGCCCGGGTCACGACATCGTGCTCGAGCCCCTGCGGCCTGGCCGAAGCCCAGGAGAGGATCTTCGCCGACAGGGTCGCATCGTGCAGACGGATCTCGCCGTACGCCGCGAGCAACAGAATCACGACTTTCAGCAACTTGTAGAGCGCGATGGTGCGCAGCAGCCCAAAGCGCGCCAGGGGCGCCGGGTGTACCGCGGTCGCCATCGGAGACGCCTACGCCTGACCCGCGGCGGGCTGAAATTCGAGCGTCGCGTCGAGCAGCGCCGGGATGTCGAATACCGCGCGCTCATTGTCGATGACCAGCGGTGCGATGCCGGCCGCGGCCACCAGCGCGGCAGGCACTTGAATGCGGTCGCGCTCGCGGGCGACCGTCCAGGTCTCCAAGCGCTTGTCTTGAAAAGCCAGATTGAGCGCTCCCCAGCGGAGCAGCGCGGCGCGCGCCAAGGGCGTGTCGCCGCCCCACTGGCGTTGCGCCAGCGTCATCGCCGATCCCGCCGCAATCTCCGCCTGCGGCAAAGTCATGAGCTCTTGGATGTATTTGACCATTTCATCCGGGGGCACATGCAGGTTCAGATAGGGCGAGGCCGCGTCGGTCATGTGGCTCTCATTTTACGTCGGATTCTCGAGGCTGAACATCGAATTCTCGTCATCGTAGGCGAACACCTCGCCGTAGCGGGCCCACCGTATCACGGATCGCAGCGTCTGTTCCGCCGCCTCCTCGTTCATGAAATCCTCGAGCTCGTCGATGAAGCGGCTCTTGCGGGCCGAGTGGCTGGCGCGCTCGTCGAGCACGCGGCGGATGTGCGCTGCGAGCGGCACGTAGGTGATCAGATGGCGCGCGAACAGCCTCTTGCGCTCATCGGTCGAGCCGCGGGCGAAAGCAAACCCGTCCTCGGTGAGCTTGATGTCGCCCCCTTCGAGCTCGGCGAAGCGCAGCAGCTGCAGGGTCTCACCGACGGGAAACAGCTCATCGATCTCCATCTGCAGATCCGAGGCGATCTCCGGCAAGTCCGCCTTGCCATTGAAGGGCGGCGCGGCGACCGCCTCCATCAAGCCCGAGATCAGGTTGGTGCCCACTTGCGGCAGCAC
>JBEKVP010000369.1:0-3457 GCA_049513935.1 Steroidobacteraceae bacterium | reverse complement strand
CGCGGGCACGCCCGGACCGTTGTCCTCGAATTGAATCGAGGCCACCAGACGATGGCGGTGGCCGCCGATGCCGATGTTGCTCGCGACGCGCGTGCGCAGGATGAGCCGCGGCGCGTACACACTCGCAGCGGAGAGCGCCTGGATCGCGTTGCGGCCCAGGTTGAGCATCGCCTGGATGATGTGATTCGGATCGGCGGTCAACGCCGGCAGACTCGGGTCGTAGTCGCGATCGACCGCAACGCCCGCGGGCGCTTCGCTGCGCAAGAGGTGATACACGCGCTCCAAGAGCTCGTGCACGTTGACGAGCTGCTTCGCGGGCGGACGGACCGGTCCCAACATGGAGTCGAGCAGGTTGGTGAGCCGATCGGCTTCGCTGATGATGACGCGCGTGTATTCCTTGAGCCCCGGATCGAGAAGCTCGCGCTCGAGCAGCTGCGCCGCGCCGCGCAAGCCGCCCAACGGGTTTTTGATCTCGTGCGCCAGCTGGCGAACCATGAGCCGGCTCCCGCCGAGCTGCGCGAGCAGCGCGTTCTCGCGCGTCAAGCGCCGATGCTGCGTGATGTCCTCGATCTCGAGCAGCAGGGTCGGACATCCGCCGAGCATCACTTCGGTGACCGCGCAATCGAGGATCCGATCGACGCCGCCCGGCGCGGGCCAGGCGAGCTCGCGCTGGACAACGGCCTCGCCGCCCTGCCGGGCGCGCTCGAACATCGGCAATAGAGTTTCCGCGCCGCGGGTGAGCTCGCTGATGCTGCGGCCGAGCGCCTGGTTGAGCGAAAGCCCCACCAGCGTCTGCCCGGCGGCGTTGAGGTAGGTCACGCGCAGCTCGCGATCGAGCAAGAACACGCTCGTGACCAGCGAGTCGAGCAGCTCGGCGCCCGCGAGGAGCAGGGGCATTTTGATCTCAGCGGCCAAACGGTTCGCCCGCCGGCCCAACGCTTACCCGCGCTATTTGTGCTGCGGCGACATGACGCTCGGGCGCATCACGTTGAACGTCACCGGATCCGCACTGATGGATTGGCCCGAGACCGAATCCGAGACCGTCGCGGACAGGGTATAGGTGCCGCGCGCGAGATCGGGCAGCGTGAGGTCCGTCGCATTCGACTCCTCGCCCACCGGTGCGCCGTTCAGGGTCCAGCTGACCAGCTGGCTCGGCGCGAGCGCGGGCTCCGCCGAGAGGCTCGCGCTCACCTGCTGGCCCCCGGTGAAGGTCTGGTCCGGTGCAGGTGAGGTGATGGCGACGTGCTGAATTACCTTCGATGGCGGCTTCTGCTTGTCCTGCCCACCACCACCGCTCGGCGCCGGCTGGCTCAGGATGCCGCGGGTCGACGCTCCGGAGGTGAAGATCTTCTCCGCACCCGGCACGGGCTGATCGGAGAAGTGCACCACGCCGTCGGCATCGACCCACTTGTAGACCACCGCCGCCGGCGCGGCCGAGACGAGCGCCGACAGGCCGAGGGCAATCCATGTTCGGCACAGGTGCATGACTCGCAAGCATAGTCCTATCGCCTCCCGGCCTCAAAGAAAGGTGACGGCAGCGTGACCGCCGTCACCTTTGGGCCAAACACACCTCACAAGCTGTAGTACATCTCGATTTCGATGGGGTGCGTGGTCATGCGCAGGCGCGTCACTTCCTTCATCTTGAGCTCGATGTACGCATCGATCAGATCGTCGCTGAACACGCCGCCCGCCTTGAGAAACCCCCGATCCCGATCCAAGTAGTCGAGCGCCATGTCGAGCGAGTGGCAGACGGTCGGAATCTTCTTGTCCTCCTCGGGCTCGAGGTCGTACAGATCCTTGTCCGCCGGATCGCCGGGATGGATTTTGTTGAGGATCCCGTCGATGCCCGCGAGCAGCATCGAGGCGAAAGCGAAGTAGGGATTGGCGGTCGCATCCGGGAAGCGCACCTCGATGCGCCGGGCCTTCGGATTCGAGACCCACGGAATCCGGATCGATGCCGAGCGGTTGCGCGCCGAGTAGGCGAGCTTCACCGGCGCTTCGAATCCGGGCACGAGGCGCTTGTAGCTGTTGGTGCTCGCGTTGGTGAACGCGTTGATCGCGCGCGCGTGCTTGATGATGCCGCCGATGTAATAGAGCGCGATATCGGACAGGCCGCCGTACTTGTCCCCGGCGAATAAAGCCTTGCCCTCTTTTTGCAGGGATTGGTGCACGTGCATGCCGTTGCCGTTGTCGCCCACGATCGGTTTCGGCATGAAGGTCAGGGTCTTGCCGTAGCCGTGCGCGACGTTCTGCAGCGCATATTTCAGAATCTGCACCTCGTCGGCCTTCTTGGTGAGCGTGTTCGCCGCGACGTTGATCTCACCCTGACCGGCGGTCGCGACCTCGTGGTGATGAACCTCGAATTTGAGGCCCATCTCCTCGCACGCGAGCGACATGGCCGTGCGGATATCCTGCTGCGAATCGACCGGCGGCACCGGGAAATAGCCGCCCTTGACCCCGGGTCGGTGTCCGCGGTTACCCTCATCGTAGCTCTTGCCCGAGTTCCAGGCGCCCTCGTACGAATCGACCTCATAGGAGCAGCCGTTCATGCCCGAGCTGACGCGGACGCTGTCGAAGATAAAAAACTCGTTCTCCGGCCCGAACAGCGCGGAGTCCGCGACGCCCGAGGATTTGATGTAGGCCTCCGCGCGCTTCGCGAGCGAACGCGGATCGCGCTCGTAGCCCTGCATCGTCATCGGCTCGATGACGTCGCAGCGCAGATTGACGGTGGTCTCTTCGTAGAACGGATCGATGACGGCGGTCGAAGGATCCGGCATCAAAATCATGTCCGACTCGTTGATCCCCTTCCAGCCGGCGATCGATGATCCGTCGAACATCTTGCCGTCGGTGAAAAATCCCGCGTCCACGAGGCGGGTTGGGATGGTGACGTGTTGCTCCTTACCGAGTGTGTCGGTAAAGCGAAGATCAGCGAACTTAGCCTCTTTTTCGTTGATTAATTTAAGAACATCGGCGGGAGTCATTGGCGTCCTCGCGAAAGTGTTTTGATCTAGGGCCCGGGACCAGCGCCGGGTTCTCCGGCATTGCAGTTTGTGTGCCAGGGGCGGACGTATATGGATCAAGAACTTGCGTCGTCGCGCCCCCCTGTGTGCACGCTATCAAAGCATGAACGCGAATCTTGCGCATTATTTTGGTGCATCGCGACCTCTGAGCCATGCCCGCGGCATCCACGGGAAGCCTCATTCGCGCCGGGCGCTCAAAATCGGTGCATGTGCTTTTGCAACGCAAGACACTGCCGCCGAGGCGTCGCTATACTCGCGCGGATGTCAGAACCGCGTTCCCGAGCCTCGCGCTCTCCCCCAGCGACGCGGCCTGATTTGAGACTGCGGGAGCGCAGCTACCGCTTTGCCACCCAAGTCGCCTGATCCAAGCAAAAGCCTCGACCACCTTCCAACGCCCCCATGAGGGCCTTTCCGGGTGCCGCATCCTTTTCCTCTCA
>JBEKVP010000368.1:0-3462 GCA_049513935.1 Steroidobacteraceae bacterium | reverse complement strand
CCGAGAGCGCAATACGCGGCTTCCGCCGTCACCATGTCGAACGCCGACATGGGCTCGGGGAAGTGCATCGAATTGTAAAACCAGAACCGCTCATCGTCCGCGGGCGCGAACTGCATGTAATACGGGTAAGCCGCTTGAGCGGCTTCCGTGCCGGGCAGCACTGTCAGGGAACTCGGCAGCGGGAATCCATCGTGCTTCTTTGGCGTGTCCATGGCATCTTCCCCCAGAACAAATCAGCCGGAGCCTTGGGACCCAAGCGCGGACTCTATCATGGCGTCTTCGAGGCGCTCGCCGCGGGACGCAAAGTCCATGCTAACTTATGTTAATTTTGCACGATAGTGCGATGCGGAGATTCGAATCGTGACTTCGAACATTGCGCAGGAAGGCGACATCCTATGGACGCCGGACTCGGACCGGGTGTCGGCGGCCAACATCACGGCATTCAATCGCTGGCTCGCCCGGCATCGCGGGCTCGACTTTCCGGACTACGCCTCGATGTGGCGCTGGTCGGTCACGGATCTTCCGGGATTCTGGGGAGCGCTGTGGGACTACTTCCAGATCGAGTCCACTGCGCCCTACACGCGGGTCCTCGGCCGGCGCTCCATGCCGGGTGCAGAGTGGTTCGAGGGAGCGCGCATCAACTACGCGCAGCACGTGCTGCGCCGAGCGCGCGCGGGCGGAACGGCGCTCCTCCACATGAGCGAGCTGCAACCGCTCGGCACGATGGACTGGGCGACTCTCGCGGGTCAGGTCCGCATCCTCGCGACGCAACTGCGGGTGCTCGGTGTGGAACCGGGCGATCGCGTCGCGGCATGGATGCCGAACATTCCCGAGACAATGATCGCGATGCTCGCGACGACGGCGATCGGCGCGACCTGGGCCTGCTGCTCACCGGACTTCGGCGCGCGCGGAGCTCTCGACCGGCTCGCGCAGCTCTCACCGAAGGTGCTGTTCTGCGTGGACGGCTACCGATACGGCGGCAAGGACTTCGACCGGCGCGAGGAGCGGGGGCACATCGTCGGCGCGATGGACGGCCTGCAGCACCTCATCTACCTCCCGTATCTGGACCGCGGGTCCCGCGCGGGTCCGACGACGTCCACTCTGTCGTGGCACGAAGTTCTGGCGCACCCGCCGGTGCCGGCGGCGGACTTTCGGTTCGAACAGGTACCGTTCGATCACCCGCTCTGGATCCTGTTCTCCTCGGGCACGACCGGTCTGCCGAAACCCATCGTGCACGGCCACGGCGGCATTCTGCTCGAGACTTTCAAGAATGCCGCGTTCCATTTCGACCTGCACGCGGGCGACCGGCTCTTGTTCTTCACGACGACGGGCTGGATGCTCTGGAACTTCGTTGTCGGCTCGACGCTCGTCGGTGCCGTCCCCGTGCTGTACGACGGTCATCCGGCGCATCCGGAGCCGGGCGTTCTGTGGAAGCTGGCCCAGGATGCCGAGGTCACGATGTTCGGCGCCAGTCCGAGCTTCGTGGATCAGCTGGCGCGCGCCGGCGTAGTGCCCCGCGAGCGCTACGATCTGTCGAAGCTGCGCAGCATCGGCCTGGCCGGATCGCCGGCGACGCCGGAATGCATGGCGTGGTTCTACCGCAACGTGAAGACCGATCTGTGGGTGGCCAACGGCAGCGGCGGCACGGACTGCTGCACGGGCTTCGTCGGCGGCGTGCCGACGTTGCCGGTGCGTGCGGGTGAGATTCAGGCCGCATCGCTCGGCGTCTGTGTCAAGGCTTTCAACGAACGCGGCGAGGACGTCGTGAACGAGGTTGGCGAACTCGTGATCACCGAGCCGATGCCCTCCATGCCCCTGCGGTTTTGGGGTGACGAGGGAGACCATCGCTACCGCGAAGCCTACTTCGAAGAGTTTCCCGGCGTGTGGTGCCATGGCGACTTCTTCCGCATCAACGAGCGAGGGTCCTGTTTCGTGCTCGGCCGATCGGATGCGACCTTGAACCGCTACGGCGTGCGGATCGGGACCGCGGAGGTGTACCGGGCACTCGCCCTGCTCGATGAGATCAAAGATTCTCTGATCGTCAATATCGACCTGCCGGACGGCGGTTTCTTCATGCCTTTGTTCGTCGAGCTCATGCCGGGCGCCGTTTTGGATGAGCGATTGGAGGCCGAGATTCGCAACCGGCTGAGGCGCGAATACACGCCGCGACACGTACCGGACCGGATCTACCAGGTTCCGGCCATTCCCCGGACGCTGACCGGCAAGAAGATGGAGGTGCCGGTGCGCCGGATCCTCATGGGTGTACCTCCCGATCGCGCGGCCAACCGCGCGGCGATGGCGGATCCGCATGCCCTCGACTTCTTTGTCGAGTATGCGCGCGCGGGCGCGCGCAGCGACGCAACGTGACTACGACCCTGGCCGGGGGCGACTTGCGTGAGCACGGTGATTCGAGACCGGCGCTGTTGCTGCTCCCGGGCCTGCTTTGCGACCGGGACGTCTGGGCCGGCCAGATCGCAGCTCTGGATGGAGCCGTCTGCATCGTGCCTCAGTATCACGACCTCGACTCGATCGTCGCGATGGCCCAGAGGGTGCTCGATGAGGCGCCGCCGCGCTTTGCGCTGGCCGGCCACTCGATGGGGGGCCGGGTCGCGCTCGAGGTCGTGCGCGCGGCGCCGGAGCGCATCTCGCATCTCGCGCTCCTGGACACCGGGTACGAAGCCCGCAAGGCGGGTGAGCCCGGCGAGCAGGAGGCGAGGCAGCGCAGGCATCTCGTCGAACTCGCCCGCAGCTTAGGTATGCGCGCGATGGGCGCCGAATGGGTGCGGGGCATGGTCCACCCGGCACGCCTCGCCGACGACGCGTTGATCGGGCGCGTCCTCGCGATGATCGAGCGACACACGCCCGAGGGGCACTCGGCTCAGATTCGGGCCTTGCTCGAGCGGCCCGACGCCAGCGATGTGCTGCCGCAGATCCGCTGCCCGACGCTCATCGCCTGCGGCCGCGAAGATGCGTGGAGTCCGCTCGCGCGTCACCAGGTCATGGCCGCGCTCATCCCGAACAGTCGGCTCGTCGCGATCGAACGCTGTGGTCACATGTCGACGATGGAACAGCCCGCCGCGGTGACAGCCGCCATGCGCGACTGGCTGCAGCAAGGCTGATCAAGCGGTCGTGATAGGTTGGGCCCTTACTTCAGGATCCTGCGAACCGCGGCAGCAATGCGCGCTTCGTCGGGAATGACATAGGCCTCGAGCGGTTCACTGTACGGAATGGTCGTGTCGGCCGCGGTCAACTGAACAATCGGAGCTTTCAGCGATTTGAAGCGGTGCTCGGCGATGTCTGCGGCGATCATGCCGGTGACCGACGCGTGCCGCGTCGCCTGATCCACGAGGACGACGCGACCGGTTTTGTCGATCGACTTGAGAATCGTCTCCAGATCGAGCGGCGCAACCGTGCGCGGATCGATCACTTCCGCGTTGATCCCTTCCTTGGCGAGCTGCTCGG
>JBEKVP010000367.1:0-3475 GCA_049513935.1 Steroidobacteraceae bacterium | reverse complement strand
CATCGAGGCGCACTACTCGAAAGAGGACATCCTGGTCGCGTACTTGAACGAGGTGTACCTGGGCCAGGACGGCGCGCGCGCCATCCACGGTTTCGGCTTGGCGAGCGAGTACTACTTCGCAGAGCCCTTGGATGAGCTCGATGCGGGAGAAATGGCGCTGTTGATCGGGCTGGTGAAGGGACCCTCGTTCTACGACCCGCGCAAGCATCCCGACCGGGCTCTCGCGCGGCGCAATCTGGTGATCAAAGAGCTCGCTGATGCGAAACTCATCGACGCGTCGGCGGCGGCGCGCGCCGCGCAGAGCCCCTTGGGTCTCAGACCGCCGGGCGGCAGCTACGTGCCTGCCTACATCGATCTCGTACGGCGCGATCTCAAGCGTGATTACGCCGAGGCGGACCTCGCCGCCGCGGGCCTGTCGGTGTACACGAGCCTCGATGCGCGCGCGCAAACTGCCGCGGAGCGGGCCGTCATCCAGGACCTCGCGCGTCTCGACGCCCGATCTCAGCTCCGCGGCGCGCATCTGGAAGCGGCGGTCGTGGTGGCCGAGCCCAACAGCGGCGATGTGGTCGCGGTCGTCGGAGGACGCGAGGTCGACAGCACCGGCGGCTTCAATCGCGCGCTCGACGCGCGCCGGCCGATCGGCTCGTTGGTGAAACCCGCGGTGTATCTCACGGCCCTCGAGAGCGGGCGCTACACTGCCGCCACGCTCATCGATGATGCGCCGATCGAGCTCAAGCTCGCGGACGGCAGCGTCTGGGCGCCGCAAAATTTCGAGCGTCAGACCTACGGGCCGGTACCGCTCGCACGCGCGCTGGCCGAATCGCTGAACCTCGCCACCGTGCACCTCGGGTTGGACGTCGGGCTCCCCAAAATCGCGGAGACTCTCGAGCATCTCGGACTCGACAGCGCGCCCGCGCTCAACCCCTCGCTCCTCTTGGGTACGGTGGAGATGACGCCGCTCGAGGTGGTGCAGATGTACACATCGCTCGCGAACGGGGGATTTCGTGCGCGGCTGCGCGCGGTGCGTGCCGTCCTCGATGATCAAGGTCGCCCGCTCAAGACGTTCAAGGTCCAAGTCGAGCCCGCCGCGCCGCCGGCGGCCGTGTACCAGATCGACCGGATGCTCATGCTGGTACCCACGCACGGCACGGCGCGCGAGGCGGCGGCAAGACTGCCGCGCGGGCTGGTCATCGCGGGCAAGACGGGCACCTCCTCCGACACGCGCGATAGCTGGTTCGCCGGATTTACCGGCAACTACTTGGCCGTGGTCTGGGTGGGCTACGACGACAATCGGGTGACCGGGCTCACCGGCGCTCAAGGCGCGCTGCCCGTGTGGGCCGACACCATGGCGAGCTTGAAGCCCGTCTCCTTCGATCCGGTGGCGCCCGATCTCACGGAGGATCGCTGGATCGGGTTTATGGACGGCCTCGAGACCACGCCCGCCTGCGGCACCGATGCGGTGGTCATCGCTGTGCCGAAGGACACGGCGCTGCCCGGCAATCCGCGCTGCAACCTCCCGCAATCGAAACCCTCGCAGCCCACCACGTTGGGTGACAAGATCAAGGCATGGTTCAAAGGCAGCGTTCACTAGCGCGAAGACTCGCGCTGATCCGGGCCGCCGCGACGCTCGGCGCCGCGCTGCTTCTCGGCGGCTGCTTCTCGCCTTCCCCGCGGCCGGAGCCGCCTCCCGCTCTGCCCCCGACGGCACCTTCGCCAGGCGCGCCGAGCGTGCCCCCGGCGGCGGCCCCTGCCCAGCCGCCGCGGCCGCCGCAGCCGCCGCGCGAGAACCATCTTTCGCCCGCGACCCGCTCGCTCGTGACCCAGGCGCACGAGCAGGCAGCACGCGGCGATTTGGATGGCGCGTCGCTGACGCTCGATCGGGCGCTGCGCATCGAGCCGAACAATCCCCTCATCTGGGCCGAGTTCGGCAAGGTGCGCCTTGCCGAAAACGATTCTCACCAGGCCGAAGTTTGCGCGCGCAAAGCCTTGGCGCTCGCGAGCGGCGATCGCGCCGCGCAGGCCCAGGCGGGCCGAGTGCTCATCGATGCCTTGCGCGCCCAGGGGCGCAATCAGGAGGCCCACGAGATCGAGGCTCAAGCGTTCATGCAATGAGCCGGCGGCCCCGACCGGCGAGCCGGATTCGCGATGCGCTTACATGAGGTCGCGCTTGACCGCCGCCTTGTTGATGCGCTCGAAAATGACCTCGCCGCCCTCGGTGGCCCGCACGGTCTCCTCGATGAAGAACGTCTCGGGGGTCGAGGTGAGCTTGAACCCGCTGTACACCGCACAGTTCCAATCACCGCGCTTGAAACCACCGGCGCGCTCGCCTTGCCACTCGCAGCTGTTGTTATCGCCCCGCTTGATCCGCAGCCGCTCCTTGATGCCGAGCGCGCCGCTGAGGAGGGTGCCCGTATCGGCGATGGGATAAGACACCGCCTGCGGGTCCTGATCGATCTCATACCAGCCCTCCGCGTTGGGTCCGCTCTCCTTGAGCGGCGTGCGCCCCGGCGGAGATTTGTGTTGAGCGGCGTTTTGCGGAATCGGGAAAGGTGGCTCGCGGACGACCGCCCGCACGGGTAGCTCGAGGCTCGATGCCCCGTGCGTGAGCGTGAGCGTCGCCACGCGCGGCGAGGGCCATACGAGCGGCCACAAGCTTTCGGAGACGGCCAGGCGTATGCGACTGCCGGCCTTGAAGCGGTGCGCAATCAGGGACAGCTCGACGGTCACGTCGTAGGCTTCTCCCGGATTCAAAGCGGCGGGCGCCTCGTCGCCGCCACGATGCGTCAGGTTGAGCAGCCCATAGGTAACGAGCCACGACTTGCCTTCCCGGTTGACCTCGCAAAGGCGCAAGGCGAGCTTGGCGACCGGCTGATCGGCGGCAACGCGGATGCGGGCGACTGGGTGACCCAAGATCTCGAGGTCGGAAGCCAAAGGATCCGTGTCGAACACCAACGACTTGCGGTCGTCCGATGTTTGCTCGCCGGGTATTCCCTGAGGCGGGAACGGCAGCCACTCCGGCTTTTGCAATCCGACGATGTCATCGCCGACATATCTCGCTTCGCCCCGCGCTCCGGGCGCGGGCGATAAGCGGCCCTCCTGCAGATACCAGGTGCGCCCCCGGATTCCCGCCGGCGGCCAACGCGTCTCCGCGATCCACCGACCCGGCGTGTCCGAGGGGTAAGTCTCGGAGGACGTGCGGTAGGGCATGTAAGCCCGCAGCATCGGCTCCTCCATGATGGCGGTGGGCGCGCCGGCGGCGACTTCCTGGGCAAACGACGGTCCGCTGAGGACGCCGCAGGAGAGCTGCAGCCCGCGGCCGCTCAAAACCTCCGCGATCACCTGGGTCATGCGCAGGCAGGTCGCGTCTTCGATGCCCTTGGTGGCGCTGACCAGCAGCTGGCCGCTGTGCAGATGCGGAGCGAATCCGGAGAAGGAGGAGCGCGTGAATTCAGATGGGGTGACGCTGACGACGATG
>JBEKVP010000366.1:0-3483 GCA_049513935.1 Steroidobacteraceae bacterium | reverse complement strand
TCCGGAACGCGGCCACGAACTGATTCGCCAGCTGGCTCGACTGGCCGGTGTCGTTGTTGATGCTGGCGTTGATCTGCAGCAGGGTCGTCATGGGGGTCTCCTTTTCAAACCAGGGCTTTTCTACCTGGCAGACATCTTCATATTGATTCATTAGATAAAAAAGCAGAATAATTAGTGCCTACCTATCTATTTGGTGGATATATGTCCGCTCATCCCCGTATCTCCCTCGAGCAATGGCGCTCCCTGCTCGCCGTCGTCGACGCCGGCGGCTACGCCCAAGCGGCTCTGACCCTGCACAAGAGCCAGTCCGCGGTGACCTACGCCGTGCAGAAGATGGAGACGCTCCTCGGCGTCAAGATCTTCGAGGTCATCGGCCGCAAGGCGCACCTCACACCCACCGGCGAGGTGCTCTATCGGCGCGCCAAAGCGCTGCTCGAGGAGGCGGGCGCGCTCGAGAGCGCGGCGGGCGCTCTCGCGGCCGGCTGGGAGCCCGAGCTCAAGCTCGCAGTCGAAATCATCTTTCCCACCTGGCTGCTGCTGCAGTGTTTCGCGAGCTTCGGCGATGAGCATCCGCAGACCCGTCTCGAACTCTACGAAACCGTGCTGAGCGGCACCGAGGAGGCGCTGCTCCAGCGCAAGGTCGATCTTGCGATCTCATCCACGGTGCCGGCGGGATTCGCCGGCGATCCGCTCATGCAGATCAAGTTCATCGTCGCAGCAAATCCCGAGCATCCGCTGCACAAGCTTGGCCGCGAGCTCACGCTGCAGGATCTGCGCAAGCACCGTCACCTCGTGATCCGCGATACCGGCAGCCAGCGCCGCGGCGGGACTTGGCTCGGCGCCGAGCAGTCCTGGACGGTGAGCCACAAGGCGACCTCCATTCATGCGGCCACGATGGGCCTGGGCTTCGCCTGGTATGCGGAGGACACGGTGAAGAGCGAGCTCGCGAGCGGCGCGCTCAAGGCGCTGCCGCTGCGCGAGGGCGCCGAGCGCTGGGCGAGCCTGTACCTGGTGTTTGCCGATCGCGACTACGCAGGCCCGGGCGCGCTGCGGCTGGCCGAGATCATCCGCCAGCACGTGGACGATCAATGCCGAAAACTCGGCGCCTAAATGGGCAGCCGCACCGTCACGCGGCAGCCCTCCCCCACCACCGTGTCGATGTCGAGCGTACCGCCCGCGGTTCGCACGCGCTCGCGCAGCTGCGCGAGGCCGAAACGGCGCCCTGTAGTGAGACCGAAGGCCGGGACGTCGAATCCCACGCCCTCGTCGATGACCCGGATGTCCACCGACCGCGGCGTGAGCTCCATCTCGAGCTCCGCAGATGCGCGCTGCGAGTGCTTGCAGGCGTTCATGAGCAGCTCGCGCACGCAGCGGTACACGAGCCGCAGCTGATCGCGGCGCAGCTCGGCGCTGCCGTCGACTTTATACTCGACGATGAAGCTGAAACGCGCTCTGAACAGATCCGCGAGCCACCTGAGAGTCTGGTCGAGCGATGCGTGCTCGAGCTCCGGGGGGCTCAGATCCTGGATCATCAGCCGCACACCCTCCTGCGCCTCGCGCGAGGCGTCGACGGCCTCCTCGACTAGTGCGCCGAGCTTGGGCTGGCCCGCGTGAGCGCGCATCGCGGCGAGCGTCATGCTGAGTCCCGCCAGCACCTGGCCGATGCCATCGTGCAGATCGGCCGCCGTGGCGCGGCGCGCCGACTCTTCCGCAAAATCGAGCGCCTGCGCGTATTGGCGAAGCTGCTCGTGCTCGCGCTCGAGCTCCTGGAGCACCTCCCGATGCTTCACGGTCATGAGGTTGATGAGCAGCGCGCCGCCGCAGCCGATCAGCAGGAAAATGTCGGTTGCGATGACGATGTCGCGCCAGGCGGCGACGTTGGCCGCGGTGAACGAGTCTCCGGCCCGATGGCCGGCGAGAATGACGACTCCCGATGCGACAATGGCGGCGGCGATGCTCGTTGCACGGCGCGAGAAGCGCAGCGCCAGCCAGGCGAGCGGCACGCCGAAGAGCATGGGCTCCACCAATTGCTCGACGGCCGGCTGCGGCACGAGGGTAAACCAGAAGATTGCGAGCACGAGCGCGGCCACGCACCAACCTTCCCAGGCCTTGGCCGCGGGCCGCTCATCCGCAAAGCCGCCGATCATGCCTAAGGTGACCGGCGCGAAGGTCACGACGGCCAAGACCGAGGCGAGATCCCACAGTCCGAGGTCGGCGAGGATAGTCCCCGGGCCCGCCCACGGCGACTCGGTTGCGGCCCCGATGAGCGAGCCGGGCACAACTCCTACGCACAGTGCAATGATCCAGAGCGGCGATAGCACTAGCAGCGGGCGGCGCTCACCGACGAACAACCGGAAAAGCCGTGCGAGGCCGGCCGCGCCCACGGTCGTCACGATGTTGGCGGCCACGAACCCGAGTGTCGGGGCAAGCGCAGGCAGCGGCTGGGAGCTGGTCCAGTAAATGAGCGGCACGAGCAGAAGCTCAGCGAGCGCCATCGCGGCAACCACCACAGGCCAGCGGCGAACCGGCACGAGGATGAACGCGACAAAGCTCACGGCGTGAGCGGGCCACAGGGCCGAGATCGCGCCCATGGGCTTCGACAGGTATCCGAAAACGTACAGTGCCGAGTAGCCGAAGAGCAGCCACGCGGCTTGCGCAGGGCTGACGCCGCGGCCCACTAAGCGCTCGGAAGCTGTTTGCAGCGCTGCGCGAACGCGGATCGGTCGGATTCAGCGTCCAGCTCGGCGCTCAAGCGCCCGATGAGATCCGCTCGGCCGCTGGCCCGCGCCGCGGCGAGCTTCACGAGGTGCACTCGGCTTCGACGCGGATGGGACGGGCCAGATACAAGGACCTCCCCATCGGGGTGTCGCGCTCGCCGACGAATTCCTGTGCGTGCTCATCATTCCTGAACCGCTGGATGATGTCAGCCTCCCAGTCCGCCGCCCGGTCGCGCGGGTTGGTCGGATTGAGCGTCGCTTCCTTGTATGTGTACTCGGGATGCCGCTCGCGCAGCTTCAGGAAATTCTGCGTGGCCGCGTAGAACGGGATCCCCTGGGGGAGGAACGAGTCCCGCATCCGCTGCTCGATGAGCGGCAAGATCTCGTTCGCCGTGTACGCCCGCATGGCCACCGCGCTCTCCATCATCAGGCCCGCCTCGGCCAGCACTTCGCGGCGCGCGTTGTCCTCGAGAATGGTCCAGCACGCATAGGCCGCGATGCAGGCGGCGCTCGCCGACACCAAGCCCAGCACCAGATTGATTCGAACCAACAGACTCATCGCAGCCGCCGTGTCGAACAGCAAGAGAACCGCAAAAAAACGCCGTCGAGTATAGCACCCGAGACGCCCTCGCCCGCCGTGCTCGGCGGGGGCGCTGTAGGGCGCCCGCGGCTCGCCCCGCCATTCGGTACAATCTGCGCTCAGCACACCTCGCCGGGAGTTCCTGTATGACGCAAACCGTACGTGTCGACCGCATCGACGTCGACC
>JBEKVP010000365.1:0-3489 GCA_049513935.1 Steroidobacteraceae bacterium | reverse complement strand
AGTCCCCGCAGGGTGCATCCATCGTGTTCGAGGGACGGGTGATCCCGTTCGCTCCTCTCGACCGAGCGTTGCTCCGCGCGGCGGTGATCCGGGACGGTACGCGTTCCTGGTCGGCGGTCGTCATCGAGGGGGCGAACGCGCTCGCGGCGATCGGCGTCGAGCGTCTGTGCGGCACGCAAAACTTGGTTCTGCGCCCGCTGCCGGAGCTCACACCGTGCGATCCGATCGTGGCGGGTGCATCGTTCGATGCCGAGGGGCGCCCGCAGCTGGTGCTCGACCCCGAGGGAGTGATCGAGCACGTCCGCCGTGCGGGCCCTGCGCTCGCGGCCGCGCCGGCGCCGCGCGCGCCCATTCTGGTCATCGACGATTCGCTGACGACCCGGATGCTCGAACAGAGCATCCTCGAATCGGCCGGCTACGAAGTCGATGTCGCCACTTCCGGTGAGGAAGCTCTGGAGCGGGCTCGAAAGCGCCGCTATGCCCTGTTTCTCGTGGATGTTGAAATGCCCGGGATGGACGGTTTCAGCTTCATCGAGCGCGCGAGCGCGGAGCCTGTTCTGCGCGATATACCGGCGGTGCTGGTCACGTCGCGCTCGTCGCCCGAAGACCGTCGACGAGGCAAGGATGTCGGCGCAAAGGCGTATATCGTCAAAGGCGAGTTCGATCAAACCGAGCTCCTCGAGAGTATTCGTCTGCTGGTGGGCGGGCGATGAAGAGACTCCGAATTCTCGTGGTCGAGGATTCACTCACCATTCGTCGTCGTTTCTGCGAGATCCTCGCCGCCGATCCGGAGTTGGAGGTGGTCGGCGAAGCGGAAGACGGCAAGCGAGCGATCGAGCTGTGCGAGGTGTTGCGCCCCGATGTCATGACGCTCGATATGGTTCTGCCCGTGATGAGCGGCTTGACGGCCACCGAGTACATCATGGCCTATATGCCGACGCCGATCCTGATCGTGTCCGCGTCCACGAACCGGGGGGAGCTGTTCAAGACCTACGATGCGCTCGCGGCGGGCGCGCTCGACGTGTTGGAAAAGCCGACGGTGGACGACCTCGACGCCGCATGGGAGGGGCGGTTCGTGGCCGCCGTCAAGCTGATCGCGAGAATCAAAGTCATTACGCATCCGCGCGCGCGCCTCGGCAGCACGCGGCATTCCGCCGCGGCGGTTGCGGACAGCGCTCCGGCGACGGGTGCCCGGCGAGGCGCCGATCAGCCGCAAGGCCAGCGTTACGGTGTGCTCGCCCTTGGCGCATCGACCGGCGGCCCTGCGGCCATCGTAAAGGTGTTGCGAGCGTTGCCCAAGGGATTGCGCGTGCCCGTGCTCTTTGTGTTGCACATCGACGAGCCGTTCGGCGCGGCGTTCGCGGAGTGGCTCGAGAACCAAACGCCGCACCGGGTCGCCTATGCGCACGACGGTGAGCACCTGGATTCGCTGCGCGGCCAAGTCGTCATGGCGCCGCCCGGCCGGCATTTGACAGTGGCCGGCGCACGAGTGCGCCTCACTGCCGATCCGCCGCGCCATTCCTGCCGCCCTTCCGTCGATGTGCTGTTCGAATCCCTCGCGGTGGACCGGGGCGCGCAGGTGCTCGCTTGCCTTCTGACGGGGATGGGCCGCGACGGTGCCGCGGGGCTGCTCGCGATCCGGCGTACCGGGGGTTCTACCCTGGCTCAAGACGAGAGTACGTCGGTCGTCTATGGAATGCCGCGCGAAGCGGCCTTGTTGGGCGCTGCGCAAATGGTGCTGCCCCTGGATCAAATCGGCCCCGAGATTGCCCAGCTCCTCGGGGACAGTGAACGGCGAAAGGCATGACCCAAAACGTGCTGATAGTCGATGACAGTTTGACGGTGCGCATGGATTTGGCGGGCGCATTCGAGGCGAGCGGCCTTCGCCCGCTCCTGTGCTCGAGCATTCGCGAGGCGCGTGAGGCGTTCGCGGCGCAAACCATCGATCTCGTGATCCTCGATGTTCTGCTGCCCGATGGCGATGGGCTGGAGTTGCTCAAAGAGATTCGTCTGCACCCCGCGACGAGCGCAGTGCCCATTTTGATGCTCTCGAACGAAGCCGAGGTCAAGGATCGGATTCGCGGCTTGCAGACCGGCGCCGATGACTACGTCGGGAAGCCCTATGACGCCGCCCACGTAGTGGCGCGGGGACGGGAGCTCCTGCGCCAGCGCCGGCGCGAGAGCTCGGCGCCCGCGCCCCCCGAAAAGCCCGCCATTCTGGTCATCGACGACAGCGTGACTTTCCGCGAGGAGCTACGAGAAGCACTCGAGCGAGCGGACTATGGAGTTATCACGGCCACATCGGGGGAGAAAGGATTGCAGCTGGCGGCGGGCCGCCGCCCCTCGGCACTCATCGTCGACGGGGTGATGCCGGGTATGGACGGGGCCACCGTCATTCGCCGGTTGCGGCTCGACGCTGCGCTCCGGGGGCTCCCGTGCCTGCTTCTGACCGCATCGGAGGAACAGGACGCGGAGCTGCAGGCGCTCGATGCCGGAGCAGATGCTTTCGTGCGCAAAGAAGAGGACATGGATGTCATTCTCGCGCGTTTGGCGGCGATGCTCCGAACCGCCCGCACGGAACCGGAGGCCGCCTCGAGCCTCGCGAGTCCAAAGCGGATTCTCGCCGTAGACGACAGCATGACGTATCTGCACGAACTCGCATCGGCGCTGCGCGATGAGGGGTACGACGTGGTGCTCGCCCGCTCCGGTGAAGAAGCCATCGACATGCTCGCCGTCCAGAATGTCGACTGTATCCTGATGGACCTCTTGATGCCCGGCATCGGCGGCCAGGAAACCTGCCGCCGGATCAAGGGGTCCGCGACGCTCCGCAATACCCCGCTTATCATGCTGACCGCGGTCGAGGATCGGCAGGCGCTGATCGAAGGTCTCAGCACCGGCGCAGACGACTATATCGCTAAATCGAGCGAGTTTGACGTGCTGCGGGCGCGGATTCAGGCCCAGATTCGCCGCAAGCAATTCGAGGACGAGAATCGACGCATCCGCGACCAGCTGCTGCACAGCGAGTTGGAGGCGGCTGAGGCGCGCGCCGCGCGAGAGCTGGCGGAAGCCAAGGCGGTGCTCGTGGAGGAACTCAAATACAAGAACCGGGAGCTCGAGGCGTTCAGTTATTCGGTTTCGCACGATCTGAGGGCACCGCTCCGCGGCATCGATGGCTTCAGCCAGGCGCTGATCGAGGATTACGGAGAGCGATTGGACCAGACGGCACATAATTATCTGCACCGCATACGCACCGCCGCACAACGCATGGCCGCATTGATCGACGACATGCTGCTGCTATCGCGCATCAGCCGCGCCGAGGTCAATCGCGATCGCGTGGATCTGTCGCGGTTGGCGCAGGTTGTTGCGGAGGAACTCAAGCATCAAGACCCCGAGCGCGTGGTCGCGGTCGAAATTGAGCCCGGGCTTTCGACGCACGCCGATCCGGGACTTATGCGCGTGCTCCTGGACAACCTGTTGGGCAATGCCTGG
>JBEKVP010000364.1:0-3493 GCA_049513935.1 Steroidobacteraceae bacterium | reverse complement strand
GATTTTTACGACTGGGCGGACAAGGCCGCGGGCTCGGAGCCGGCTGCGTAGGGTGAATGGCCGTTGACATCACCAAAGTACTGGCTGGTCCTCGGAGCAGCCTTGTGGGCAGTGTGCTCCGCGGCTCAGGTGCCGCCGTCGCCGCCCGCGAGAGCGCCGGCCAATGCGCCGCAGTCGCCCCCGTCGGATGTTCCCGATGAGGAGTTCATCGAGTTTTTGGGTGAGGATGACCACGGAGATGCCGCTTGGTGGGAGTTTCTGAAAAAGGCGCAGCCGGGGAAGCTAGACCCCGCGACACCGCCGCCGCAAGACCCCAGGCAATCATGAGGGCCCTCCTCCTGTGCGCCTTAGGTTTAGTGAGCGCGGGTGCGAGCCTCGCGCAGGAGCCGGCGGGTCCGCCCGCCGCTGCGCAGGCGCCCGGCGCCGCGCCCGCCGCGCCGCGCGCGTGGCAATCGCTCTCGCCGCAACAGCAGCAGCTGCTTTCGAGTTTTCAAGGAAAGTGGGACGGTCTGCCGCCCGAGAAGCAGCAGGCGCTCGCACGCGGCAGCCAGCGCTGGATCACGATGACGCCCGAGCAGCGCGCCGGCGCGCAGGAACGCTTCAAGCAATGGCGTGCGCTGCCGCCGGAGCAGCGCCAGATCATCAGGCAGCGCTGGCAGCAGTTCAAAGCGCTGCCGCCCGAGCAGCAGCAGCACGTGCGCGAGCAATTCCAGCGCTTCCGCCAGATGCCGCCCGAGCGCCGTCAGGAGCTGCGGCGACGGTGGAACCAGATGACCCCCGAGCAACGCCGCGGGTTCATGCACCGGCCAGCACCGCGCGGCGGCGCGTTCCGTCCGCCGCCGGCAGCCCGCCGCCTTCCGCGCTAACTAAGGCGGGCAGCCCGCCCTCACGCGGCGCACAGCGATGAGCGAATCAAGAACCGCTTGTTGAGCGGCGCCTCGAGCGAGAAGCTGGCACCGCGGCCCGGCACCACGTCCACCGTCCACTGCGTGTGCGCCCAGCGCTTGAACTGCTCGCGATCCATCCAGAACTCGCAGCCGGCGATTTCCCCCACCTTCTCGTCGACCCCCCCGAGCCTGAACTCGCCCACCTGAAAGCACATCGGCGCGCTGCCGTCGCAGCACCCGCCCGACAGATGGAACATGATCGGGCCGTGCGCTCTTTTCAGCTGCTCGATCAAATCGCGAGCGGCGTCCGAGACGCTGACGCGATCCTCCATCAGAAAAAGCCCAACGCCTTGGTGCTGTAGCTCACCAGGACGTTCTTCGTCTGCTGGTAGTGATCGAGCATCATCTTGTGCGTCTCGCGCCCGATACCCGACTTCTTGTACCCGCCGAACGCGGCATGCGCGGGATAAGCGTGGTAGCAATTGGTCCACACGCGTCCCGCCTTGATGCCCCGGCCGAACCGGTAGGCCATGTTGAGGTCGCGCGTCCAGACGCCGGCACCCAATCCGTAGAGCGTGTCGTTGGCGATCTCGAGCGCCTGCTCCGGCGTATCGAACACCGTCGCGGACACCACCGGGCCGAAAATCTCCTCCTGGAAAATCCGCATCCTATTGTTGCCTTCGAACACCGTGGGCTTGATGTAGAAGCCGCCGGCGAGCTCGCCCGGGAGCTTGGTGGGGACGCCGCCCGTCAGCACCTTCGCGCCTTCTTTCTTGCCGATATCGATGTACGAGAGGATCTTCTCGAACTGATCGTTCGAGGCCTGCGCGCCGATCTGCGTGCTCATCTCGTACGGATCCCCCTGGCGGATCTTCTCCACCCGCTTCACCGCGCGCTCCATGAAGCGATCATAGATGGAGCGCTGCACCAGGGCGCGCGAGGGACAGGTGCACACCTCGCCCTGGTTGAGCGCGAACATCGCGAAGCCCTCGAGCGCCTTGTCGACGAAATCATCGTCCTCGCGCATGACGTCGGCGAAGAAGATGTTGGGGGATTTGCCGCCGAGCTCGAGCGTCACCGGAATGATGTTCTCCGACGCATACTGCATGATGAGCCGGCCGGTCGTCGTCTCGCCGGTGAAGGCGATCTTGGCGATGCGCGGACTCGAGGCGAGCGGCTTGCCGGCCTCGAGGCCGAATCCGTTCACGATGTTGAGCACCCCCGGCGGCAAGATGTCCTGGATGAGTTCCGCGAGGACGAGGATCGTCAACGGAGTCTGCTCAGCCGGCTTGAGCACGACCGCGTTGCCGGCCGCAATCGCGGGAGCGAGCTTCCACGCCGCCATGAGCACCGGGAAATTCCAGGGAATGATCTGTCCCACCACGCCGAGCGGCTCGTGATAGTGGTAGGCCACCGTGTCGTCATCGAGCTCGCCGAGCGAGCCTTCCTGCGCGCGCACGCAGCTCGCGAAGTAGCGGAAGTGATCCACCGCGAGCGGCATGTCCGCGAGGTTGGTCTCACGGATCGGCTTGCCGTTGTCGTAGGTCTCGACCGCCGCGAGGAACGGCAGATATTGCTCCATGCGGTCGGCGATGCGGTTCAAGACGCGGGCCCGTTCCGCGACCGCGGTTCGGCCCCAGCTTCCGGCTGCGGCGTGAGCTGCATCGATCGCGCGCTCGACGTCCTCTGCTTGGGAGCGGGGTATCTGGCAGATTACCTGGCCGGTGGTGGGGGAGATATTGTCGAAGTAGCCGCCCTTGGCGGGAGCGACCCACTCGCCCCCGATAAAATTCCCGTAGCGTGCGCGCAGCGGGATTTTCCGCTCGAGCGTCTTGATGTGTGCGGCAAACGAATCGCTTTCATGGATAGAGCCGGTGAGCGCTTCCTCGCTTGCCGGCCGGACCTGGGCGGAACTCATGGTGTTTCTCCTTCAGTAAGGTGAATGCAAATGAGCAAACCTCGTGCCAACCTATTCGCCCTCGGCGGGAGCCCGGGCAGCGCAGCAAGCGGCGTCAGCGTGTCAGATTCGTGACAGATGTCATCGGCCGCATGTCACTATCGTCCGGGGCGCTTATTCGAACCGAGATCAAGGAACAATACAAGCGCTCAACCCGCCGCTTTTACCGCCTGAATCAACTGGCCCACGGCGGCCTGGGCATCGCCGTAGAGCATGCGCGTCTGGTCGAGCACGAACAGCGCGTTGTCGATGCCGGAGAACCCCTGGCCCTGGCCGCGCTTGATGACGATGACGTTCTTCGCCTTGTCGGCATTCAAGATCGGCATACCGTAGATCGGGCTGCTTTTGTTGTTGCGGGCGTCGGGATTGACCACGTCGTTCGCGCCGATGACGAGCGCGACGTCCGCGGTCTCGAACTCGGCGTTGATCTCATCGAGATCGGAGATGAGATCGTAAGGGACGCCCGCCTCGGCGAGCAGTACGTTCATGTGGCCCGGCATGCGGCCCGCGACCGGGTGGATGGCGAAGCGCACCTGGACGCCGTGGTCGATCAGGAGCTGCGCGAGCTCCCACACCTTGTGCTGGGCCTGAGCGACCGCAAGACCGTAGCCCGGAATGATGATGATCTTCTGGGAATAGGCCATCATCA
>JBEKVP010000363.1:0-3499 GCA_049513935.1 Steroidobacteraceae bacterium | reverse complement strand
CCACGGCCCAGATGGACGTCGCGGTCGGGCGCTGCGTCTACACCCAGTTCCTGAACTCATCGGGCGGGATCGAGGCGGATCTCACAGTCACGCGGCTCGCCCCCGATCGATTCCTGGTGGTGACTGCGGCCTTCACGCAGACGCACGTCGAGGCATGGATCCGCAACTCGATTGCTGAAGATGCTTTCTGCACGGTAACCGATCTGTCCGACGCGTACGCCATGCTGAACGTGCAGGGACCCGCTTCGCGCGAGCTGTTGCAGAAGCTCTCGAGCGACGATTTTTCCGCAGCCGGGTTCCCGTTCGCGACCTGCCGGGAGGTGCGCATCGGCTACCAGACGGCCCTCGCGCTCCGGCTCACGTACGTCGGCGAGCTCGGCTGGGAGCTCTACATTCCCGTCCCATTCGCGCAACCCGTATACGACGCGCTGATCCAGGCCGGCACCGCACACGGGCTGCGTCATTGCGGCTATCACACCCTCAACTCGCTGCGTATCGAGAAGGCGTACCGGGACTGGCCGCACGATATCGGGCCCGCAGACTCCCCGCTGGAAGCGGGTCTCGGCTTTACCTGCGACTTCAAGAAGGCGGACGGGTTCGTCGGCCGCGAGGCACTCCTTGCGCAGCGCGAGGCCGGCGTGCCGAAGCGGCGCTTGCTGCAGTTTCTCTTGGAGGATCCGGGGCCGCTCGTCTATCACAACGAGCCGATCTACCGTGACGGAGAGCGCGTCGGCTTCGTCACCTCCGGGATGTACGGCCATACCTTGGGCGCTGCGGTCGCGCTCGGCTACGTCTCGCGCGAGGGCGGCTGCAGCGACGATTACATCGGCGCCGGGCGCTACGAGATCGAGTTGGCGGCGGCCAAGGTGCCGGCGCGAGCCTCGCTCGTGCCGCTTTACGATCCGAAGAACCTGCGGGTGCGCGCGTAAGCGTACGCGCGGCCAAGTCCCTTAAGGTTGCATTGGAGACTCGATTCGACGTCGTGATCGCGGGAGGCGGAGCGCTCGGCTCCGCGTGCGCCTACTTTCTCACGCAGACACCCGAGTTCCGCGGGTCGATCCTCGTGGTCGAACCCGACCCGAGCTATCGCGAGGCCGCGAGCACGCGCTCCGCGAGCTCCATCCGCCTGCAGTTCTCGACGCCGATCAACATCACACTGTCGATGTTCGGGATGGAGTTCTTGCGCGATGCGCCGCGGCGCCTGGCGCGGGGGAGCATGGCGGCCGACGTCGGTCTCGTGGAATCGAGCTACCTGTATCTCGCGACGCCTCAGGGTCGATCCACCCTCGAGCAGCGGGTGGCCATTCAGCGCGCTTGGTCGGCACCGGCGATGCTCCACGACCGGCCGGATCTCGCCGCGCGCTATCCGTGGCTCAACACGGAAGATCTCGCCGCGGGCTGCGACACGGTGCGCGGAGAAGGCTGGTTCGACGGTCATTCCTTGCTCACGGCGCTGCGCGCGGCGAACGAGCGCGCCGGCGTGCGCTACGTGCGCGACCGGGCGGCGGGATTCCTGCGGGCGGCGGACGGCGCCGTCGCGTGCGTGCAGCTCGAGTCGCAGGGCGAGGTGCGCTGCCGCTTCGCCGTGAACGCCGCCGGGACGCGCGCGCGGGAGCTCGCGGCCACGGCCGGCGTCGATCTGCCCGTCTACGCACGCAAGCGCCACGTGTTCGTGTTCACCTGTCCGGTGGCGATCCCCCGCTGCCCGCTGGTCATCGATCCGACCGGTCTCTGGTTTCGCCCCGAAGGCGATCGCTTCCTCTGCGGCCCGGTGTCGGATCCGGATCCGAACGTGGCGCCGGACGATTTCGAGGTCGACTATGCGCTGTTCGAGAGGAGTGCCTGGCCCGTGCTCGCGCATCGCGTTCCTGCGTTCGAGTCGGTCCGCATGAGCTCGGCGTGGGCGGGCCACTACGATTACAACGCGTTCGATCAAAATGCATTCGCAGGCCCCGTTCCCAGCATCCCGAATCTGTTGCTCGCGAACGGATTCAGCGGCCACGGGCTGCAGCAAGCGCCCGGCATCGGTCGCGGGCTCGCGGAGTACATCTGCTTTGGCGGTTACCGCTCGATCGATCTTTCGCCGTTATCCTATGCGCGTTATACGGCCGGGGTGCCGTTGCGCGAGCTCAACGTGATCTGACTTGGGGACCCGAAGGGTTTAGCACATGATTCACCTGGACGCTCCCGCACTCGCCGCGCGGCTCGACCGGCGGGCGCTCGTCGATGCGCTCGATGCGGCATTCCGCAAGCCCCATACGGCTCCCCCTCGCATGCACTGTGAAGTCGAGGCGGCGCAACCCGGTGCGCGCCCGGGCACGCTTCTGGTGATGCCGGCCTGGAGGGTCGGCGGCTCGCTCGGCATCAAGGTCGCGACGGTGTTTCCGGACAATGCGCTCCGAGGCTTACCGGCGGTCGCCGCGACCTATTTGCTGCTCGATGCCGGCACAGGGCAACCGCGCGCCTTGATCGACGGAGCGGAGTTAACGCTGCGCCGCACGGGGGCGGCCTCCGCCCTCGCCTCTTCCTACTTGTCGCTCGCCGGCACATCGCGGCTCACGATGGTCGGCACCGGCCGGCTCGCGCCGCATCTGATCGAGAGCCACGCGGCGGTGCGGCCGATTCGCGAGGTGCGGATTTGGGGGCGGCATCCCGAGCAGGCAGAGGCCCTGGCGGCCTCGCTCAATCGCGCGGGTCTTTCGGTCGAGGCGGCTCCCGACCTCGAAGCGGCGGTGCGCTGGGCCGATATCGTGAGCTGCGCCACCCTCTCCCAGCAGCCGCTCGTTCTCGGCGAGTGGCTCAAGCCGGGGCAGCATCTCGACCTGGTTGGCGCCTTCACGCCGCAGATGTGCGAGTGCGATGATCGGGCGATCGCCCGCGCCGAGCTTTACGTCGATACCCGCATCGGCGCGCTCGCCGAATCGGGAGAGATCATCGGCGCGCTCGAGCGCGGAGTCATCGAACGAAGCGCGGTGCGGGGCGAGCTCTCCGAGCTCGGCTCCGCGCGTTTCGCGCGCACCGGCACGGGCGTCATCACCCTCTTCAAGAGCGTCGGCACGGCGCTCGAGGATCTGGTTGCAGCGGAGCTTGCGGTCCGCGGTCTTACATAGCCGTTTCCGCCGGTTCGGATGAAACCGGGCGGTTTTTGCGGCGGATGTAAAGCTGCTTTCGCACTCGAGCGATCGATTCTCCTTGCGCGGTCACTACCTCCGTCTCAAACCAGCGCAATACCTTCGCGCCGTCTGCGGCTTCCCTTCGCAAATCACCGAGAGTTTCCGCATCAATTTGAAATTTCGCGTACACATCGGCACGTCCAGGCGCCACGAACTCAATCGACGCCGCCTTGTCCCAGACGATGTAGTCAGAGCCGAGTTGATGCAGGACAATGAGCATCCAGAAAGGATCCGTCATGGCAAAGATGTTGCCTCCAAAATGCGTTCCGACATAATTGCGGTTCCAGGGCCGCCGTCGCAGTCTCACCTTCACGAAAGTCCAGTCA
>JBEKVP010000362.1:0-3502 GCA_049513935.1 Steroidobacteraceae bacterium | reverse complement strand
TCAGCTACTCGCGCAAGGTGTTCATCCCGCTCACCCAGCTTTGCCGCGACGTCTGTCATTACTGCACGTTCGCCAAGGCGCCGCGCGCGCTCGCAACTCCCTTCCTGTCGATGGAGCAAGTGCTGGCCATCGCGCGCGCCGGCGCGGCCGCCGGCTGCAAGGAGGCGCTCTTCACGCTCGGTGACCAGCCGGAGCTTCGCTACGCTGCCGCGCGGCGTGCACTCGAGAGTATGGGATACGCCACCACGCTCGACTATCTCGCCGCGGCCGCGCGCACCGTATTCGAGCGGACCGGCCTCTTGCCGCACCTCAATCCGGGAGTGATGCGCGACACGGACATCGTGCGCTTGCGGCCGGTCAGTGCCTCGATGGGTCTCATGCTGGAGACCGCGGCCGATCGGCTGTCGGAGCGCGGCGGCCCGCACTTCGGATCGCCCGATAAGCGGCCGGCGGTCCGATTGGCCACGCTCGCGGCCGCCGGCGAGCACGCGGTGCCCTTTACCACGGGAATTCTGATCGGCATCGGCGAGACGCGCGCCGAGCGCCTGACCTCGCTCCTGGCAATCAAGCAGCTTCACCAGCGCTACGGCCACATTCAGGAGATCATCATTCAGAATTTCCGCGCCAAACCGGGGACGCGAATGGCCGGCGCGCCGGAGCCGGCGCTCGAGGAGCAGCTCTGGACCATCGCTGCGACGCGGCTCTTGTTCGGCCCGCACATGAGCGTGCAGACGCCCCCCAATCTGCGGCCGGGTGCGCTCGGCGCGCTGATCCGCGCGGGCGTGAACGACTGGGGCGGCGTATCGCCAGTAACGCCCGACCACGTCAACCCTGAGGCTCCGTGGCCGCAGTTGCAGCGCCTGCACCAGGAAACGGCAGCCGCGAATCGCGAGCTGGTCGAACGTCTGGCCGTGGGACCCTATTACGCACAGCGTGCGGAGCACTGGGTCGACCCGAGCCTGCGGGCCGCGGTGCGTCGCGCGAGCGACGCATCGGGCCTCGCGTTCATCGATGCGTGGCACGCCGGCGCGGGCGATGGGGTGCCGGCCGGCGCGATGCCGTGGCTCGCGGCTGCGGAGAGCGCTCCGCGTATCGCTTCGATGGCGAGCGCGCGGCTCCTGCATCGTGCCGCACGCGGCGATTCGTTGAACGAGGATGAGGTCGTCGCCCTCTTCAGCGCCCGCGGTGAGGAGCTTCAGACCCTGCTGAAGGCGGCCGACCGCCTGCGCAGAGACACGTGCGGCGAGACCATCACGTTCGTCGTCAACCGCAACATCAACTACACCAACATCTGTACCTATCGGTGCGGATTCTGCGCTTTCTCCAAGGGCCGCGGATCTCACGATCTGCGCGGGCCGGCCTATGTGCTGGACCTCGAGGAAATCGCGCGGCGCACCGTAGAGGCGCGCGCAGCCGGCGCCACGGAAGTGTGCCTGCAAGGGGGCATCCATCCCTCATACACCGGAGAGACCTATTTGAGCATCGTGACTGCGGTGAAGGCCGCGGTGCCCGAAATGCACGTACACGCGTTTTCCCCGTTGGAGATCACTCACGGCGCACAGACGCTCGGCCTGACGCTTAAGGAGTATCTCGCCCGGTTGCGCGCGGCGGGCCTGTCGAGCCTGCCGGGCACGGCAGCGGAAATTCTCGATGACGAGGTGCGCGCACTGATCTGTGCCGACAAAATCAACACCGAGCAGTGGCTCGCCGTGATGCGCGCCGCGCATTCCGTCGGATTGCGCAGCACCGCGACGATCATGTTCGGCCACGCCGACCACCCGCGCCATTGGGCGCGGCACCTTCTCAGGATCCGGGAGCTCCAGCAGGACACGGGCGGCTTTACCGAATTCGTCCCGCTGCCGTTCGTGCACATGGAGGCGCCGATGTGGCGGCGCGGTCTCGCACGCTCCGGACCGACCTTTCGCGAGGCGGTGCTCATGCACGCCGTTGCGCGCATGGTCCTCAATCCCTGGATCACGAATATCCAAACGTCGTGGGTCAAGATGGGCCCCGACGGCGCCGCGTTCTGCCTGCGCGCGGGCGCCAACGACCTCGGCGGCACGCTGATGAACGAGTCCATTACGCGAGCCGCGGGGGGCGTCAACGGCCAAGAGCTGGGACCCGCGCGCATCGAAGCGGTCGCCGCCGCGGCCGGCCGCACCGTGCGCCAGCGCACCACGTTTTACGCAAACCCCCGGCCGGCCGCCGAAGAGAGCTACGCCTGCTGACGATCGCGGCCGGATGAAGCATCAAGCGGGATCAAGCATCAGATTGAGGAGCGTGTGCGTATGAAACTAGGAGCCTGCCATCTTTGGGGCGACAGCCTCGAGGCTTTCCGCGGCGATCTGCGCCTGGCCTCGGAGCTTGGATACGGCATTGCCGCCATCGGAGATTCCCCGGCCGGCTGGCACGAGATGTACATCTCGCTCGCGATAGCGGCCCAGGAGTCCCCTCACGCGATCGTCGCGCCCTACGTCACATCGCCCTTCGTACGCCACCCGATCATCAACGCGAACGCGATGTGCTCGCTCGCCGATGCCTATGGCGATCGATTCGTCCTGGGACTGTCGACCGGCGGCAGCAACGTGATGGCCATCGGTCATGCCCCGGCGAACCAGGCCCAGATTCGCGACTACTTTCAGGCGTTGTACAGTCTATTTGCGGGCCGCCCGGGGCAATACGACGGCGCTCCGGTGTCCGCTCTGCGCCACGCGCGGCGGATTCCGATTTTCTACTCGGCCTTCGGGCCCAAGGCGTTGGCGCTCGCCGGTGAGCAGGCCGACGGCGTGATTCTGTTCATCAATCATGATCTGGAAGCGCTCGATCGCAAGATCGCGGCGGTGCGCGACGCGGCCGTGCGCGCGGGCCGCCGCGCCGACAGCGTGCAGGTGTGGGCCACGGCTTACACTTCCGTGCGCGACACCCGTGCGCAGGCGCTCGCGGATCTCACGGCATTCATCGTGGTGAACGGCATGGCCATCGCCCGCATGCCGGAGATCCTCGCCCAGATACCCAAGGAATTTCACGCTCCCCTCGGCGAGTTGGCGCGCCGCTATGATCCGACCGAGCACTGCGTGGTGGGCGGCGCCAACGCGCGGCTGCCGGGAGAGTTGGGGCTCACCGATTTCCTCGGCAACTTCGACACCGTGGCGGGGCCGCCGGCTGAAGTAAAGAAGGTGCTCGACGGCCTCGAGCAGCGCGGCGTAAGCGGCTTCATCGCGAACCTGCCCGGGAACGCGGACAAGCACGGCACCTTGCGCCGTCTGGCCGCGCTCGTCCAAAGGCGCTGATCGTGCCGGCCTCGGAAGACTCCGCGGCGCCCTCCATGCCCCTACGCGGCCTGCCCAATTTCCGCGATTTCGGTGGGTATGCCACCGCGGACGGTCGCCGAGTGCGCGAGGGCGTGCTGTACCGGTCGCAGGCGTTCGGCGGCGCAACCGAGGAAGACCTCGAGTCCCTCGCGAATCTCGACATCCGTCTGGTCTGCGATCTGCGCAGCGAG
>JBEKVP010000361.1:0-3508 GCA_049513935.1 Steroidobacteraceae bacterium | reverse complement strand
CGCGGGCCGATTGGGCGCTGTGCTTTGCCGTCGTTGCGGTGGCGACGGTCACCAAGTTGGGCGGCGCCTATTGGGCCGCGCGCCGCTCGGGCTTCGATCACAGCGAGTCGGCCATGATCGGTTTCATGATGAATACCCGCGCGCTCATGGAGCTCATCGTCATCAACGTCGGATTCGATCTCGGGGTCATTTCCTCGAAGATGTTCACCATGCTGGTCGTCATGGCGATCGTGAGCACGGTGATCACGACGCCGGCGCTTCGCCGCTACCAGCGCCGCACCGGTTCGGTGCCGCTCGCGGCGAGGGCGCAATGATTCCCAACACGGAGCGCCCGAATTTCCGGGCAGTGGCGCGGCGCGCCTCCCGCCTCCCGCCTCAGCCTCTCGCCAGCCGGGGCTCGATCTGCAGCGCCGGCACCGGCGGGCCGTGCAGGTATCCCTGCCATTGATCGCAGCGCATTGACTTGAGCGCGCGTAATTGCTCGGCGGTCTCGACGCCTTCGCCCACCGTGATCAAGCGAAACACCGAGGCCAGGCGCAGGATGTTCTCGACGATCGCCACGCTCGACGCATCGTGCGGTATGCCGGCCACGAAGCTGCGGTCGATCTTCAGAAGATCCAGAGGAAGCTTCGACAGCAATCCGAGCGACGAGTAACCGGTACCGAAGTCATCGAGCGCGATCCGCACGCCCGCCGCCCGCAACGCCTTCAACATCTCGCCGGCCCCCTCGAGGTCCTGGAGCAGCGCGGTTTCGGTGATTTCCAGATCGAGCCCGAACCCCTTGCAGTGATTCAGGCGCTGGAGCAACTTGAGCACTTTTTGGACGAAGTTGCGCTGTCTGAGTTGCAGCGCGGACACGTTGACCGCCACGCGCAGGGGCGCGAGCCCCATGCGCCACCAGCGCTCGCAGTCGCTCACGGCGCGCTCGAGCACCCACTCCCCGACGGCGAGTATCATGCCGGTGGACTCGAGCACGCCAAGGAAGCGGGCCGGTGCGACCACGCCGGACGCCGGGTCGTTCCAGCGAATCAGCGCCTCCAGCGATCCGATGCGATCGCTCTGGCAGTCCACTTGCGCCTGGTAGTAGAGCTCGAATTGATGACGGGCGATCGCCGCGTTCAACTTGTGCTCCAAGTCGAGACGCTCGGCCGTCTGGCTGCGCATCTCGAGGCGGTAGTGCACATAACCTTCGCCCGATTCTCTCGCCCGCCCGAGCGCCGCCTCGGCCCGCTGCACCAGCGTGCCCGCATCCGTTCCATCGTCCGGACAGTGCGATACGCCGTAGTTGCATGAAATTCGCAGCGAGCGGCCCTCGATCTCGATCGGCTCGGCGAAAAGGTTTGCCTCGAGAACCGACCGGATGCTCTCCTCGCCTCCCGTGAGCGGCGGCTCGACGAGCCCGAAAGTGCCGCCGCCGAAATGACCGACTCGCTGCTCGCCCCGTGCGTGGATTTTCAGCCGCTCGGCGACCGCGAGCAGGACCAGGTCGCCGAAATGGCGGCCGAAGGTGTCGTTGATTCGATTCAGCCCGCGCACGTCGATGGCGATGACCGCGAGCTTGCGCGGCGGCGTTTCCTGGTGCAAGAGCTCGTCGAGCCTCTCCGAGAAACGCGGTCGCTTGGCGAGACCGGTGAGCGGATCGTAGTACGCGAGGAACTGCGCCGCCTCGGCGTGCTGCTTCGAGCGCAATGCGAATGCGAGGCTCGCCATCATGTCCTGCAGCAGGAGCAGAAGCTCTTCGTCCGCGATGAGATTGCGGTCCCGAGAGACGAGCATGAGTACCGCTTCGCGCCGTCCGTCGACGATGAGGGGCACTGCCACCATCGCCCTGAAGCCGAGTTCCAGCAGTCGATCGCGCGTGGCAACCGGCGGATCGGGTTGGGTCAGGTCCTTGTTCATCGCGACCTTGCCGGTGCGCAGCGCGCGCGCGGAGAGGCTGGTGTCGGGCGGGCTGTCGCGGATCTCGAGCTCGGCGGGCTCGGGAAAGTCCGCCGCCGTGCCCGCGCGATACTTCGGTATCGCACGCGTTCCGCTCGCGTCGACCACCGAGAGCACGGCTCGATCGTACCCGCCGACCTCGGTGGCCAGCCGGCACGCCTCCTGCAATAGCTCGTCGCGATCGTGAATCCTCAGCACGGCGGAATTGATGCCGCTCTGCATGCGCAGGATCCGCGCGAGCCGCTCGATCTGCTCCCGGTCGCGGCGGCGCTCGGTGATATCGCGGGCGACCACGATCAAGTATCGCGCGCGATCGAGCTCGACGTACCGGGTGCTGTATTCGACCGGGAATGCGTCCCCGCTCTTGGTGCGATAACGCGTCTCGGAGCCGAGCGTGCCGATGACCCTGATGTAGTCGACGCGGTCCTTCCAATCGGGCTGCGGCGCCGATAGATCTGCGAGCGTGAGCTGCATGAGCTCTGTGCGCAGGTAGCCCAGGCGATCGGCACCCGACTCGTTCGCGTCCAGAATGCGCCCGGTGTCCGCGTCGACCACGTAGATCATCTCGCTCGTGTGCTGCAGGAGCGTGCGGAACAGGTCGACCTGCTCGCGCGCCCTCTGGCGCTCCGCGCGCGCGCGCAAGGCGCCGATGCCGTACGCGAGGTCCAACGACAGTTCGCGCAGCAACGCGACCTCGGCCTCGTCGAACGCATCGCGGCGGTCCGAGTAGACGTTGAGCGCGCCGATGCAAACCTGATCCGTGATCAGGGGCAGCGCAATCGAGGATTCGAACTTGCGGCGCGCCGCCTTGCTTCGCCACGGTTCGAACCAAGGGTCGCTGCTGCGGCAAACCTCGATGCGCCGCTCGCGGATCGCGCGCCCGGTCGGTCCCCGGCCGAGCTGCGTGTCCGCCCAGGAGATATTTGAATTCGCAAGGTAGGCGGCGTCGGCGTCAGCATCGGTGTCGGCGCTCGCGCTCGCCACCGGGCTCACCGACATGTCGCCGAGCGCGAACCCGACCCAGGCGAAGCGATACCCGCCGTCCTCGACGATCATGCGGCAGAGGTCCTTGAGCAGGCTGTGCTCGCTCTGCGCTCTGACCAGCAGCTGATTGCAGCCGGCATGCAAACGCAGCTCGCGGTTCGCCTTCATGAGCTCGAATTCCGCTTCGATCCGCGGCGTGATCTCGACGCCGGTGGCGGCGATTTGCTCGATCCGGCCGCCGGCGTCGCGGATGGGCTTGAACAGGCAGTCGAGCACGGCCGTCCGGCCGCCCTCGAATCGAGCCGTGAGCTGTGCGCGCACGCTTTCGCCCGCGGCAGCGCGCCGCATCAGTCCGGCGACCGCGAGACTTTGTTCGCGTCCGAGTATCAAAATCCCGAGCTCATCGTCGAGCGGCTTGCCGACGACGTCCTTGCGGCGCATGCCGAGAGCCGACAGCGCGGGCTCGTTGATCTCCAGCAGAATGCCGTCGCAGGAGAAGATGATCACGAACACCAGGAGACCGTCGAGCAGCTCCCGGCGAAGCACTTGGGACAGGGATCGGCGGGAGGGTCTGTCCTGCGCCTTG